>JAPLKX010000792.1 GCA_026387845.1 Candidatus Hydrogenedentota bacterium
CCCGGGAACCGGCTTGGTGGGCGAGCCCGCCTTGATGGGGAGCGCTTCGATCCCCATGCAGTTGGCAGCAATGGCCCAGCCGGTCTCGGTCTGCCACCAGTGGTCGATAACGGGGACTTTCAACATCGCGCGGGCCCAGTAGTACGTGTCGGGATCGAGCCGTTCGCCCGCAAGAAACAGATACTTGAAATGGGCGAGGTCGTAGTTTTTGAGATAGGCGGCGTCCGGGTCTTCTCTTTTGATGGCGCGGAACGCCGTCGGCGCGGTGAAAAGCGCCTTGACCTTGTGTTCGGAAATGACGCGCCAGAACGCGCCGGGATCCGGCGTGCCGACCGGCTTTCCCTCATAGAGAACGGTAGTACAGCCATGCAGCAACGGCCCATAGACGATGTACGAATGGCCCACCACCCAACCCACGTCCGATGCGGCCCAGTATACGTCGCCCGGATCCACGTCGTAGATGTGCTTCATAGTCCAGCGCAAGGCCACCGCGTGGCCGCCGTTGTCCCTGACCACGCCCTTGGGGATGCCCGTGGTGCCGGACGTATACAGGATGTAGAGCGGGTCGGTGGACCACACCGGCGTGCAAGGGGCCGGCTTGGCGTCGCGCATCATCACGCCCCAGTCGTGGTCGCGGCCCGCGATTAGGCTGGCCCTTGCCTGGTCCCGCTGATAGATGATGCATTGGCCGGGTTTGTGACGGGCCAGTTCAATGGCCTTGTCCAAGAGCGGCTTGTATTCGATGATCTTCTTGCCCTCGACGCCGCACGACGCGGACAAGACCAGGTTGGGCTTTGCGTCATCGATCCTGATAGCAAGCTCATGCGGGGCGAAACCACCGAACACTACGGAATGAATCGCGCCGATACGCGCACAGGCCAACATGGCAATTACGGCTTCAGGCATCATAGGCATGTAGATAATGACCCGGTCGCCTTTGGCCACGCCGCTCGCCACCAGGACGCCCGCAAATCGGGACACCTCGTCCAACAACCGGCGATACGTGAACGTCTTTATCGTGTTTGTGACCGGGCTGTCGTAGATGAGGGCGGCCTGGTCGCCCCGGCCCTGTTCGACATGACAATCGAGCGCGTTATAGCACGTGTTCAACTGTCCTCCGGGAAACCATCGGTAGAAGGGCGCCCGGGAATCGTCGAGGACACGCGTGTAAGGCTGGTACCAGTGGATAGCGGTCGCCGCCTCGCGCCAGAACTTCTCCGGGTCCTGAATCGACCTGTCGTAGGCGTTTTGGTAGGCTCCACGCATCGTTGCGCTCCTCTTGGCCTTGGCCTTTCATGTGTGCCGCCGCCTGTTACCCCGACAGAATCATCGATTGACGATGATACCATCTCCACGACCGGCAAGGGTCAGAGCAATGGACCGGTACGGCGTATTATTGCACATGCAGGCGAGACGAGCGTACCAGAAGGCAGCCCGAAGTTGGATGGCTTTCGCGACAGGTTGAAGGCAGTTAAGACAACTTCCGCTTACTTGGGTAGAGCCAGCACGCCCGAGTAACCCAGGCAGACGTAGTCGTAGTTGGCGCCGAACCGGACGTTTGTCGGATAGCCCATTGCCGGATGAAGGCCCGTCAGCGTCAGTTGGCCGTCAACGAGGTCATACCGCAACACGGCGCTGTTGACCGTCATATAGGCCACGCCGGGCCGCGCCCCGAGAATGCCGGCCCAATCCTGCGTCACCAGCGCTTTCGGCCCCGTCTCGAGGTTGCCGTCGCCGTCGACCGTCCCGCTCAACAGCACCGTTCCGTTCTCATACGTCATGGCGAAGAGCGATCCACCGCGGCGCAGGATGTTCCACGTGTTCGGCGGAAGCCCCAGCGAGTCGAGCGGCGTCAATCCCTCACCGCCGTCCCACCGCACCGTCCGCAGGCCGCTGGTGATATTGCCCGACGCGTCCCACTGGTCGTCGCGCACGAACAGCAGGTCCTGGGCGGGATCGTAATCGACATACATCCCCGGCACATTCACCGCTGGGCCCATTTCGAGCGTGTTCACGTTCAGCGCCTGAAGGTAGTAGGCGCACTGTGGCTCGGCGCCGCTCGACACATCCTCCCACGTGCCAATGTACATGCTGTCGCCGGCGCCTTCGACGGATACCGGGTTCAAGTACCCCAGCCCGACGGTCGTGTATTGGGCGTCATCGAGGTTGACGACCGCCAGGCCGAACCCGTAAACCTGGTCCGAGCCGAAATCCACGTCGTAATCGGGCGCCCAGCACTTCAGCACCAGCTTGTTGCCCAGGAGGTACACCGCTTGGCCGGATTGAGGATACCACCCGCCGATTGCCACGTCTTTTTCATCAGCAACCGCCGGCATCGGCCGCACGCCGACGTCCATCGGCATTGGGTAGCAGTAATACCCGAACGGTGACACCTTGACGTCGAACTGGCTGATCAGGGCGGGCGCGGACTCCGACGAGCAGTCCACCACGGCCACCTTGTAGCAATCGCCATAACCCGTCCCTACCAGCACCGCGTCTCCCCCGTACGGCATCGCCGAAACCAGGCCGCCCAGCTCCAACTTCAACTCACCCGGCTCTTTCTCCGGCGCGTGCAAGCGCACCGTCGTAACCGGGTCTTCCCAGTCGTTGATAATCTCAACGGCCGCCCCCGTGCCCACTTCAAAGTAGTCGAACACGTTTTCTGATAGAACCAGGTGATTAACAACTTGGGGATTACCCAGGTCAGAGGCGTCAATCGTGGCAAGTTCTTTGTCCGTGAGGCAGTAATACAGGCTGTCGTACTCGAACGACCGCAGAATATTGCCGCGCTGCTCGCAGTAACCGCGCGCGTCGAGATCGTCCTCCGTGTAGGTCACGAACTGCAGCCGGTTGTACCAGCCCTGCTCCGTATAGCCGCTGAACGGCACCAGCACCAGCCCGTCAAGTACCGTGAACGCCTTCACTTCATTGTCCGCGTTAGACCACGACCAGTCCTCCCCGAACGTCTCCCGATCCAACAGCACCGGTTCCCACGGGTCCTCGGAAGGCGGCCGATCTTCCGGGCCGCTGACGTCGTACAGACTGACGCATACACGCCGCTTGCCGTCGCTGACGTCGACGCCCAAGGCGATCAGCCGGTCGCCGCGCGGCTCGATGTACGTCGACCAGCCCGGCACGACCAGTTGCCCGAGCAGGGCCGGCGCGGCCGGGTTGCTCAGGTCCAGCACGAACAGCGGGTCGACGATCTTGTACGTCACGACGTACGCGCGGGGCCCGTCGAACCTCGTCGCAAACAGCGACTCGTCAACGGCGCCCTCCAGCTCGAGTGAACCCAGGACAGTCAGGTTGTCCGGGTCGGCGAGGTCAACCGTCGTAACGGCCACGCCTGAATTACCCATCCACTGCTGACCCAGCGCCGCAACCACCCGCAACACCCCGTTGTACGCGTCCATCTTAAACTTGTCGCGGACATACCCCTCCACGAGGATATTGCCGCGCACGGACATCTCGCCGCCCGCATCCTGGATGTCCACGTACGTAATCAGGGTGCTGGCGGTCTCGTCTGTGGTGTCTTCCGCGGCGACAAAAATGGCTGAGTCCGTGCAGTGAATGATGTTGCCCAAGCTTTCAAACGAGACCTCATCGGCCTTGTAAATGTTCTCGACGTCGGCGATGTTGATGCTCGTAACCCATGACTGCACAATATCTTCCGGCTGTTCGCCGTCCGGCGGTTCGCCCGGCTCAGTGGTGCCGCCGTCGGGGTCTTCGGTCGTTGAGGCGCCCGTACCGACCACCGTGCCATCTGCTGTGCCAGCCACCGCATCGACTTCCGCAACGCCCCACCACCACCCGCCACCCCACCACAACGGGCGCTCGACGCAAACCGCGTACAAGATGTCGCCAACGATCCTGCTGTCAATCAGGTCGCCCTCAAACTCGAACTGGGAAATGACTTGGGCGTTGGCCGGGTCCTCGATGTCCACCACATACAGGCAGGACCGAATCTCATAGCTGACCGTGTTCCCCTCGGCGGTGTAATCCACGGCGTTGGAAACCAGAACATAGGCGCGCCCGCCATCGATGTAGAGGTCCCGCGGCATCCCGTAAATCGGCACTCGGCAAAGGATTGCGTTGTTGTCCAAGTTAATCAGCGCCAGACCCCGGTGCTGATTGAGGACGTACAAAATGTTCCCATCGACCCGGTACACGTCGGGCTCGACGACTTCCCTGGGTTCCTCGGCGGTGGATGTGCCCGTCCCCTCGGCCCCGTCGTCGGTCGCCGGGGAGTAGATGCCGTTCTGGTTGCCGTACACGCTGGCATTGGTGAAACGGTAGTCGTCGTGGTGTGGGCATCCGGAAAAAACAGCAATCGAGCCCGCTACCAGCAAAATTGTGGTTATCCGACTCATGATGGACCTCCCTCTGACCGACGGCCGCACGACCTGGCCATTAAGTCCAAAGCGGGCGCAACCCCTTCCGCTCTTAGCTCTTATCATTATACACCTTTACCAGAACAAGTATTACCTCGAAGAAATCCGGAGGCTGGAGACTGGAGGCTCTGTATCACCAGGTTCCTTAAGGACTTATTGCGCCAAAAACCTGAAGCGCGAAACGGTCATCTGGCGGGCATGCAAAAAAAATCAGGAAAAACCTAAAGTTTCCGCTCAAGTTGCCGATAAGTACGACAGGTGCCCGGGAATGGGCCTGAACAGGCGCCTGGGCAAAAAAAGTCTAGTAGGGTGCGCGCCTTCGCCGGAAGTGCCGGCGTTGCGCGCACAACCGCCCCGATGGGACCACCGCGACGGATTTCCGCGAAAGACGGCGCAGTGGGCGGGGGCGGCATATTGCAGGGATTGGAGGCGCAGCGACGGCGCCTCAACCGGTTGCGCAGGGAAGCGCGCCGGGGCCAACCACTCATGGAGGAACGAAGTATGGGAATCCGCATCAACACAAATGTGCCTGCGCTCAACACCAGCCGCATGCTCAGGCGCTCCACCGGCGACCTCAACAAAAGCTTGCAGCGTCTCTCGAGCGGGCTTCGCATCAACGGCGCCGCAGATGACGCGGCCGGCCTCGCCATCGCCGAGGGATTCAAGTCTCAGGTGCGCGGGCTTCAGGTGGCGCAGCGAAACGCGCAGGACGGCGTCAGCCTCGTTCAGACGGCCGAAGGGGCGCTCAGCGAGACCACCAACATCCTCCAGCGTATCCGAGAGCTGGCTGTCCAGGCCTCGAACGGGACGCAAAGCGACAGCACCCGGGGCGCCATGGACGGCGAGGTCGCGCAGTTGCTGGCCCAGATCAACAGCATCGCGTTCGACACGGAGTTCAACGGCATCCAGGTGCTGAGCGTCGCGCAGACGGTGACGCTTCAGGCGGGCGCCATGACCAGCCAGACCCTGACGATCGCCATGGGCGGCGCTACCTCGACCAACCTGGGCGTCAGTGCC
>JAPLKX010000183.1 GCA_026387845.1 Candidatus Hydrogenedentota bacterium
GATCGGAAGACACACGTCTCTGCTGGAACTGGGCCTCGGCCTCTTTGACGCGCGCCTCCGCCCTGGCAGTCTCGGCCCGCGCCAGATGGGCCACCGCCTGAAGCGCGAGCACCTTGGCGCCGGGCATGTCGCCCTGGGCGATTGCCTGCTGGGCCGTCACAAGAAGCGATTCCGGCGAACCTTCTTCGGGGCCGGCTGGTTTAGTTTGGGGTGTTTCCACTCGCCTCTCCTGCTGCCCTTGGGGCGGTTTGGGCTGTTCGGTCGCGGCCGGAATTTCTTCAGGCCGCGGTTCCTCGTTGCTGGCGGTTGGCGTGGCGGGCCTTGGTTTGGCCCACTCCTGAAGGCGTTCCAGTACGCGAACCCGATCCTGGTTCCAGGATTTCACCGCCGGGGCTACGGGATCTTCAAACGCATCCACGTAGGCCCCGCAGAACGAGTAAGCCAAATCCAGGAAGAACTCGTCCAGTTGCTGCACGGTTCCGCTGAGGCGGCAAATCTCGAGCATCTGCCGGCTCACCTCGGCAGGGGACTCAAACCCGTTGTCGGCCGCATACGACATCAGGCTCTCGATCCGGTACCCGATGACGGTAAACCGCTCGCCGATAGATTCCTTCGGCGCCTTTTGCAGGCGGGCCAGATCATCGCAAAGGGCATCCAGCACCGGGGCAACTTCGTCCGTCGGCCTGGGAGCCATAATTGGTTTTTCTTTTGCCTCTACCTCCGCAACCGGCGCCGGCAGTTCGGGCTCGGGCGGAACGGGTTGGGCCTCTTTTTTCGGCTCCACCGGCCGCTCGCCGTCAAACGGGAGGAACTCGTCGATGGCCGGTTCGTCAACAAACATGCGCGCCTTGGCGGTCGGCGCCTCGTCGGGCATGGGGAATGGGAGCGTGTTCTCAACATCTTGGTCCGGTTGCGGATCAACTGCTGCAATAGCCGGCGCCGCCGCGCGCACTTCCTCCGAATCATCCTCGACAAGTTCGAGGCCCGCCGCCGTGAGGCCGGCAACCGCCTTTTCGTACCGCGAGCGCCACGTGGCCATTGCGTCGGACCGGGTGTTGTTCACGATAAGGTCGCCCACCATCAGGCACAGGACCTCGTAGCCGTCGTTCAGGAACGGCACGCAAAGATGGGCGGCGCTCGCCGTCTCGTAAGTCTGGAGCACGCGGGCCGTACCTGTCAGGGCCTCGACAATCTCTTTCCAACCCTGCGCCACCGACAGTTCCGCCGCCGTTAAGATCTGGTTCATGCAGTCGTCCGACCAGAACTCCTGTGGCGCTCCCTCCTGACCTTTTGCCACGTACCGGTGAAACCGGCCCAGCGCCGTCAGCAGGCGTTGCGTGGGGTCCGCTCCCGGCAGGGACGTTATGGGGCTCGGTGAGGGCGTCGCTAAAGAGGGATCACGCTTTTCTCCGCTTTCTTGGAATAAAAGGGCGCTGCGCTCTTCAGACGCTACAGGCCCGCCCAGCCCTCCTTCGGGCCCGTCGACTTCCCGCCGGAGTTGAACAGCCCGGCTCCTGTTTCTCTTACCGAATCGCACCTTTAACACCTCCCGGTGCGAATTGTAGCACAGCGTTCTTTTATGCGCAATATGTTGTGGTGAGATTTGTTTCCCCTACAAGGTATCCAAGAATTGCCGCGAAAAGCGGGCACGAAAAGCGGGTACAGCCACCTCTTTCAAACTGCCGAAAGAGGTGGCAGTCCCCGTTTTTCGCAGTCCCCGTTTTTCGCTCCGCCGCGGGTTGGACCGCCCGAAGCCGTTGAAATTCACATCAAGTAACCGCTCGGCTGTTCGGGTGTTGTTTTTCCGCGGGGCATTATTTGCGCGCCACGCATTATTTGCGCGCGGCTTCTTCGTTGATACCGCTGGTGAACAGGCTTCCTTCGGCGAGCCTAGTCAGCTTTTTGTCGGTATCGCCTTCCTGGTTAAGGATCTCTTGAAGCAGGTCCGCGGCTTCATCGTATCCGAGTTGGCGGGCAAACGTGCGGACCGTTCCGTAGTTTGCGATTTCATAGTGTTCGATGGACTGGGCGGCCCCGATCAAGGCGGAATCTTTCACGTCGGGATCGCCGGGGGAGTCGATTACGTCGTCGCATTCGTCTACCAACGCCCGGGCGGCTTTGCAGGCGACATTCATTGTCGAATAGCCCAGGTTGTCCATCACTTCGTCAAGACGGGCCAACTGCTGCTGGGACTGCTTCAGGTGCTGCTGGAACGCTTCTTTGAGTTCCTCGGAGTGCGCCGCGTCCACCATTTTGGGCAGCGCATCTATAATCACAGACTCTGCGTCGCGCAACTT
>JAPLKX010000639.1 GCA_026387845.1 Candidatus Hydrogenedentota bacterium
GGGCCTGCAATTCCCGTATGGCGTCAATTGTTCCTAACATGGGCTAGTCCTCCTGAAGTTGTTCCTTTTACCAAAACCCGCCGGAGGCGGGATTCATGCCGCGGCTCCAAAACGACTGATGGGCACGCAATATGCTCCCCATGCCCCAAAGCCGCGTGCGAGTGGATGGAGGCCCTTATGCCCGTGAGAAAAGCGTGGTACCTCGAGAATTCCCCCGAGATCGGCCAGGCGTATGCCGATTTCAGCAAGGCGTGCAACGAGCGGTCCGTTCTAGATGCAAAAACACGAGAACTGCTCATGCTGGTTCTGGCCTGCGCGTTTCGATGCCCCCATTGCACCGAAACCCATATCGTAAAGGCCCTCGATGCCGGCGCCTCAAAACGCGAAGTTACCGAGGCCCTATTAATAGCCGCCATGGAAGCCGCGGGAACCCAGCTCGCCTGGATCAGGGAAGTTTACGAGAAACGGCTCAGTCCCGACCAGGCTTAACTCTTCGCCAATGGCTCGCGGCCGATACCCCGTTCCCTACTGCTTCCTTGAAGTTTCGCCTCATTGACGTGCCCTCCAAGAAAAGTCAAGGCGGAACCGCGGCGCACCGTGGTTCCGCCTTGTAAAACTCAGAGATTGTGAATCAATTGAGCGGCACAAAATTGGGTTGTTGATATTGTTGGACTTACAAAGGCGAATACAGCCCTTATTGCCATTTCTTCACAAGCTCTCCGTGTTACTCTTCGATGGTGATGGCGTCTGTCGGGCAGGCTTCCATGGCTTCACGGCACGCCGCTTCGGCGCCCGGCGGCACCTCATCCACTATCACCACCGCCACATCGCCCTGCAATTGAAACACTTCCGGGCAGATTTCGGCGCAAGGCCCGCAGCCCCCGCACAGATCCGGATCCACCTTTGCCTTCATACGGTCACCTCCTTGGATATTATTGTTCCAAACGCCCCGCCAATCCCCGCACTTCCTGTTATCGGAATATGCCCGGGCCAGCAAATTTAACAGTCCCTATATTTTACAGATCCCCGCACGTTGAAAACAAGGCGCGCGGCGTAGGCGTAGGCGCGGTCGTCTCGCCCGCGCCGTCCAGACCACTGGCTATTGACAACACCCAAGGCAACGGCCCACATGCCGCAGGATTTGAGGTTCTTGTTCCTCAAGACGCTTTGACTAAAGTGGCAGCGGTGGGCGTTGACGGCGCGGGCGAGACGACCGCGCCTACGCACTGATACAATGGGGGCATGATAAAGTCCATCGTGCTCGATCCGCCCCCGGGAAACCTCTCGCACAACCCCCTTGCCGGATTAGGTGGTGCCGTCCCCGAAAACCTACCTCAACACAAAACTGCTCCCGAAACGACCGATCCACCCGCGCCTGCACGCCCATGGGCGGTCGGCAAAACGCGAAAAGGCGGGTTTGCCCTTTCGATCGAACGCCGCCCTAAGGGTAAACGCGTGACGGTTTTGCGCAACGTTTCGGGTGACGCGGACGCATTGCTCCGGGAATTGAAGAAACGGTGCGGAGCCGGTGGCGTCGTTCGCGAGGGCGCCATCGAACTGCAGGGCGATCACCAGGCAGCCGTGGTTGAATTCCTAACGCGCCTACCGAATCGCTGAGGATCAATCAGACGTGAGCCCCTCCCGTTTGCTTCCCACGGCGGCGGCTGCATAAAATAGGCCCCGATAAGACAACCCGTTTCAGGAGACGTGACAAAATGACCAGGAAAATGCGCGTGGGCATGATTGGCTGCGGGCAGATCGCCAAGATAGTGCACGTCCCGGATTATGCCTTTTGTCCGGAAGCCGAACTCGTTGCCCTGTGCGACCTTATTCCCGAAAAAGCCCACGCGCTCGCCGACAAATGGGCCCCTGCCGCCGCCATTTACACTGATTACAAGAAGATGCTGCGGGAAGCCCCGCTCGATGCCGTCACCGTGGCGGTGCCCAATTGGCTTCATGCCCGCATCACAATCGACGCGCTCAGGGCCGGCTGCCACGTCAACGTCGAAAAACCGATGGCCGCCAGTTCCGCCGAGGCACAGAAAATGATCGACGCCGCCAAGAAAGCCGGCAAACTGCTTAACGTCGATCAAAGCCAGCGCCTGTTCCCGATACACATCAAAGCCAAGGAAGTGATCGACAGCGGCATCCTGGGCAGGATTCTCCACGTCACCGCCATGTTCGGCCATGAAGGGCCCGAATACTGGAGCCCGACCGGCAAATGGTTCTTCAGGAAAAAGGAGGCGCGGTTTGGCGCGATGGCCGACCTCGGCGTGCACAAAGCAGACCTGGTCCGCTACCTCACCGGCAAAGAAGTGGGCGAAATCAACGCGTTTTTCGAGCGGCTTGAAAAAAAGAACACTGATGTCGAAGACAATTTCGTCGCCTGCCTGAAATTCACCGACGGGACGATCGGCACGCTGGCCGCATCCTGGACCGTCAAGGGCATGGAGGCCAATTACACCATACTCCATTGCGAGAACGGCACGCTCCGCATCGGCGAAATCCCCGGAAAACCGCTGGTGGCCGAGTTGGTGAAACCCCGGTGCCGCATTAAGTTCGACGTGCCCGAGCCCGTCACCAACTACGCCGACTCCTGGGGGCTGGACGTAAGCACCGCGTTCGTCCGGGCTGCCATGGGCCTCCAACCGCCCTACTGCCCCGGCGAAGAAGGCAAGAAGTCGCTCGAGGTCATACTGGCCGCTGAAAAGGCCGCGCTCACAGGGCGCACTGTCAAACTCAAATAGCAACGCGACGTAACGCCGCGCTCCTCAGCGCTGCCAAAGGACTGCGTCATGCACACCGTCACCGTGGATCTCGGCGAACGGTCGTATGCCATCTCGATCGGTTCCGGCATTCTGGATCGGTTGCCGGGCGTCCTGTCGCAGGCGCATATGGGCGGGCCGCTGGCACTGGTGACCGACAGCAACGTCGGGCCGCTCTACGCGGGGCGTGTCCGCGCCCTGTTGAGCGAATATGAAGTTCACATCTGCACCCTGCCTGCCGGCGAAGATCAGAAACGGCTCAGCCAAATCGAGTGGCTGTGCGGCCGGTTTCTCGAAGGCGGGCTGGACCGGGGCAGCGGGGTGGTGGCACTGGGCGGCGGCGTTGTGGGCGACGTGGCGGGGTTTGCCGCAGCCACGTTCATGCGCGGCATCCGGTTTGCCCAGATCCCGACCACAGTGGTGGCGCAGGTCGACTCGAGCGTCGGCGGAAAAACCGGCGTCAATCATCCGCTCGGCAAGAACACCATCGGCGCGTTCCACCAGCCGTCGGCCGTCCTCGTCGATATGACACTGCTCGAGACACTGCCGCCCAGGGAGCTTTGCTCGGGGCTGGCCGAGATCGTCAAACACGGCATGATTGCCGATCCCGCCTTGTTTGATTACATGGAAAAGAACGCGGAGCCGATTGTGCGCGGCGACCTGGCCGCACTCGAATGGCCCGTGGTCCGTTCTTGCGAAATCAAGGCCGACGTCGTTGCCCAGGACGAGCGCGAGCAAAACCTTCGAGCCATCCTCAACTACGGCCACACGTTCGGCCACGCCATCGAGTCCGCCACCAGGTACACCCGGTTCCTTCACGGGGAAGCCGTCGCGCTCGGCATGATCTGCGCCGGTCAACTCGCCGTCGACGCCCGCCTGCTCGATCCCGAGTCCGCCCGCCGCCAGCGCGATTGCCTCCGCGCATGCAGGTTGCCGGTCGCGTGGCCGGAGGGGTTTGAATCGCCGGCCGCCGTCGACGAGGCCGTCGCTCTTATGAAACACGACAAAAAGGCGCGCGCGGGGGCGCTGCGGTTTGTCCTGCCCGACCGGATTGGCCACGTCGTTCAGCGGGCGGATATTTCACGGGAACAGGTCCGGAAGGCGTTTGAGGCCCTTCGGCAAATGCCCGCGCCGACGCGCGCGACGTAAGGAACTACACCATGGCATTTGGGGGCGAGAACGCGGAAAGCTATTACGATGAGGGCCTTACGGCCGTCATGAAAGGCGACGTCAAACGGGCCATCGAGTTTTTCATGCGCGCAATCAAGCTGGATTCGTCGTTCCTCATGGCTTACCACCAACTCGGCCGGTGTTTTCTCCGGATCGGCCAGACCGAGCGCGCGGTCCACGTACTCCAGCAGGTTCTCGCGCGAAAACCAACGCTGATCCCGGCGCGGATCGATCTCGGCTACGCCCTGCTCCAGCACGGCAACATACCCGAGGCACGCGCCCAGTTCAGCCAGGTCGTACAGGTTCAGGCCGATAGCAGCAAGGGCCATCTCGGGCTTGCCCACGTCGAGTTTGAACTGGGCAACTGGGCGCAGGCATCTGCCCTCGCCCTCGCCGCCAGAAACCTCGGAAGCGCCAATTTCGCCGTACTGTTCCTGTTGGGAAAAGCCGCCCGGCTCGCCGGAGACCGGCCCCTTTCCGACTCCGCCCTTACAGAGGCCCTCGCCCAGATCGAGAAACCCATCGAACTGAATCCCGATGCGCCGGAAGGCCACTACCTTCGCGGCGAAATCGCGTTTGTGCAGGAACGCTACCTCGACGCCCTCGGCAGTTACAGGGCCGCCGAATCCAGAACCACCGCCGACGCCAGCTATTCCGCGTTCGGCGAATACTTTACGCGCATCGACGTGCTCGTGAAACAAGGCCTGTGCCTCCAGCGAATGGGCGACAAGGAAGCCGCGAGGGCTATCGGCGCCCGAATCCTGCAACTCCACCCCGGCCACAAACTGGGAAAGGCGCTCAGCGAACTGAAATAATTCCGCTGACGCTCCCCATCCGCCTAGAGCATTTTCATCTTAAAATGACGCTTCAATGTAGACGCGGCATCTTGCCGCGTTGTCGTGACGTGGCTTTCAAGAGCAAGAGGCTGGAAGCCTCTTCTACACTCCCTGGTTTTGATTACGCGGCTTCAACTCATGAGGCGTCTCAACCTTAAAATGGTTTAATTTGTAATTTGTCCTTTGTAATTTGTAATTTACTTACGTTTGGCGCATCTTGGGAGCATCCTATGAGTGACCTGAATGTGCAGCTTGTGCGGGAGTTTTTCGAACTCAACTCGTTCCGCGTGATGACGCATTGGCAGCAGGACCATATCAAAACGCGGACGCCCGAGCGCGGCCTCCAACTGTTTGTCGAGAACGCCGCGCCGCCCACCTCCCCGCCCCCGGGGTTTCTCCTTCGGGTGAACGAGGCGGCGTTGCTGAACCGGGCGGTCGTCGAGGTCCGCGCGTGGCACGCCGACCGGATGTACGTCTCGCACGTCGAGGCCAACCCTGTCCTGTTCGAAGTCGCCAACGAAGAATCGCTAACGCTCGGGAGAAACTTCTTCGGCGCCGACGATTTCACCACGGTGCTCGTGATCGGCGAGTTGCCCGCATCGCCTGAACCGCGCGAGAAAACGCTGGCCGCTCTGCGCCAGGGCAACCTCGGCCACGTCATCGAGTTTCCCACCATCCTCTTCGAGTTGCTCGAAAAGGTACACCCCAACGTTTCCTACGCCTCTTCCGTCACCCTGCAAATGCTGCGGCTGCTGAAACGCTACGATTTCATCCGATACCAGCAGCTCGAACTCCCATTCCCTACCGAGGCCCCCGTCGCATCGTCCGGCGCTCCAATGCTCGCCGCCGACGCCGGCTTGGACTACGCCGGGCCCGATTACGTTATGGAATTGGACTGACACCCGCGCGCAAAAAAACAAAGGCGCGCACATGTCCGCGCGCGCCTTCCTTCCAGAAGCTCTCTCTTAACTAAAAAGCCGCTTCTCGCCGGAAAAAAGTTCTGAGCAGGCCTGTAAGCCGAGTTCTGTCTAGGCGCGCCCTAAAGGGCGACATCCCGAGACGGCCATTCCTCTGCGACGTACGTCGCCGTACGCCTGTAGCTTCCAACCCGGGAGCGGAGCGGGCCACTCCATCGCTCCCCTATTAGGAATTGCTCCGGGCGGGGTTTAGCCAGCCGGGCTGTCTCCAGCCCGCTGGTGCGCTCTTACCGCACCTTTTCACCCTTGCCGGAGATCGCGCGTCTCCGCGCGCCTCTTAGGCGGTGTCGTTTCTGTGCCACTTTCCGTCGGGTCGCCCCGCCTTCGCGTTACGAAGCGCCCTGCCCTGTGGAGCTCGGACTTTCCTCGACGAACTTCCAGTTCGCGGCTTTCAGCCCGCCGCGGCCGTCCGGCCTGCTCAAAACTCATTGTAGCATTCGTAGCCGCCAGCGTCCAGCCAGCAGTGTAGGCGCGGTCGTCT
>JAPLKX010000356.1 GCA_026387845.1 Candidatus Hydrogenedentota bacterium
CAGTACGCCTACGACAACGGGTTCAAGGCGGGGGCGGAGAGCCATTGGGGGCCGGAAGCCTCGTGGCCCAGCATGCAGAAACTGTGCAAGGCCGTCGATCATCCCGGGTTCGCCATCTGCTGCCACATCGGCGGCTGGAAAGGGACCCAGGAGGAGAAAGACCTCGCCGACCGGGAATCCGTGCCCTGGGTGGCGCATACGCATATCCCGTGGAATATCACGGAAGGGCCGCTCGTCGAGAAGATGACAAACCTCCGCGACGGCGGATACCAAGGCTACTACAGCGTCGAACACCACAGCGGCAAGGACGAATACGCCGAGGTCGCCGTACAACTCGCCAAAGTACGCGCGGTACTCCAAAGCTGGCGTGCAGCCTGATCGTGTAGGCCGCTAAAGTCAGGGGCATGACGGCTTCGTACGGGCTTTTGACAGGTTTCGTGACTGCCCGTACAATTCATGAATGCGAATCGGCTTAATCACTCTCGGTTGCGACAAGAATACCGTCGACAATGAGTACATTGCGGGGCTGTTCGAGGCCCGCGGCTGCCGCGTCGTGTTTGAGCCAATGCCGGGCGCCGTGGCATTAGACGCCGTCGTGATTCTCACCTGCGGGTTTATCGCCGACGCCAAGCAGCAGTCGGTCGAGGCGCTGGTAGCGTGGGCCGAGCATAAAGCGCGAACCGGCGGGCCGCGCCTGTATGCGGCGGGCTGCCTGGCGCAACGGCACGCCGCGGAGTTGCTCGAGGCGATCCCTGAAATCGATGGGATCGCCGGCGTCGGCCAATTCAGGCGGCTTGTCGACCTCGTGACAGCAGATCACCAACCGCGCAACGTAACGAGGCGAGCGCCGCTGGTCGAGATCTCGATGCCGATGCCGCGGCGGCGGGCCGATGCGCGGCCGTATTCGTTCCTCAAGATCGCCGACGGCTGCAACCACGCCTGCACGTTTTGCTCGATTCCGCTCATGAAAGGCCCGCTGAGATCGGTGCCGCGCGAGATTCTGATCGAGGAAGCCCGCGGCCTCGTGGCGGGCGGCGTCCGCGAGATCACGCTGGTTGCGCAGGACATCTCGGTCTATGGGCGGGACTGGGAGCCGCCGCTTGTAGGCGCGGTCGTCTCGCCCGCGCCGTCCAACACGCTGGCTTTGACTTTGGGGGCACAGCAGTCCCGGCCGCAGCCTGTGCTCTGGACGGCGCCGGCTTCTGAGCCGCGGCGGGCACGACCGCGCCTACGAAAGCGCCAAGCCAAAACAAGTAGTTCGCCTTACGCGCTGCCCAGTCTGCTGCGCGACCTGTGCGCGATCCCCGGCGACTTCTGGATTCGCTGCATGTATTGCTATCCGGGCGGCATCACGCGCGAGCTTCTCCACGTCATGGCGGCCGAACCCAAAATCGTGCCGTACCTCGATGTGCCGTTGCAGCATCTCGACCCGGAGATCCTCCGGAGAATGCGGAGGCCGTTTGCCAACGTCAACCCGCGCAGGCTCGTCGACAGGCTACGCGGCGCCGTCCCCGGCATTGCCATCCGCACCACGATGATCGTCGGTTTCCCCGGCGAGACGCCCGCGCAGCACCGGCGGATGCTCGACGGCATCCGCGACCTGCGGTTCGACTGGCTGGGCGCGTTCCCGTACTCGAGCGAGCCCGACACGCCCGCCGCGACCGCCCCGCGGCAGGTCGGCAAAGCCGTGCGGCAGAAACGGTGGGAAAACGTGATGGCCGTTCAGGCGGAGATCTCGGAGGAGATCAATCGCTCGAGGATCGGCGGCACCGAGCGCGTGCTCGTCGAAGGCTACGACGAGAACAGAAAGTCGTGGGTCGGCCGGACCGGCCGGGAAGCGCCCGAAGTCGACGGCCTGGTGGTGCTGCAATCCACCCGAAAGCTGCGCTCCGGCCAGTTTGTCAACGCCCGGATCACCGCCGCCGACGTCTACGACGTAACGGGCCGCGTGAAGTAGTTCTATTTCACCTTCCATTCGAGGATGCCGCCGGAGAAATTGTTCTGCAACTTCACCACAAGCCGCAGCGGGTTGGTCTTGCAGCTTTTGTGGAACGAGGGGGATTTGGCTGACGCGGCCCACATACAGATGCTAAATCTACTAAAACTGTGGCAAAATACTTTGGGCGGACACGGCGTGGCTGGAAAAGAGGCGGGTGGAGGCGTTAGATTAAGCGTCATGCGGGTTCTTCTGGATATAGGCGACCAGACAACGAAGCTGACGCTTCAAGCGATGCTCGAGAAAGAGGGCCATCTTATTGTCGCGGCGGGCCCAGACGTGATAATTGCGGGGGATGCGCGTGGGGCGGTGATCCATTCGGGGTCGAAACCGACGCTGCTGCTTTCATCGATGGGGGGTATTCCGGCGGCGGTTGGCGCGATGCGTCGAGGGGTGTATGGGTATATATTCGTGCCGCTTCAGCCGGGTGAGGCGGGTTTGATGGTAGAACGGGCGGGGGCGTCGGTCGCAGGCGGGTCGGTTGCGAGCCAACCGCAGGCGCAAATCACGATTGACGATGCGGAGTCGCGGCTGATCCTGTCGACGCTGCGCCAGTGCAAATACAACAGGACCAAGGCTGCGCGTGCGTTGGGGATTGGGCGCAACACGTTGTGGCGCAAGCTCAAACGGATTAAGACGGGGGACAAGTCTGGCCAGTAGGTGCGGGCACACCCCACAGGGTCTCTGAAACGTGAAGAAAGGGACAAGGGACCAAGGGACCTAAAGATTCTGGTCACGGTGACGGGCGACATAAAAATGG
>JAPLKX010000548.1 GCA_026387845.1 Candidatus Hydrogenedentota bacterium
GCGCTGGAGTTGCTCGACGAACTGGCCCGGGAACGTCCGGACAGCCGCCATGTGCTGTACTCGCAGGGGATGTGCCTGGCGGCCGTAGGCCATGTAGACGAAGCGCGGCGCGTCTGCGAGAAGCTCCAGCAAATTAAGGGGCATACGGCTGCTGTCCTCACGTTCAAGCTCAAGGCCCGGCTGGAGGAAATCGAGAGCAAAAACCGCAAGCCGAAACGCCGGACCGCCGGCGTCATGGCCAAGGGCCTGCTTAAAATGGCGCGACAGCCCAAGGGTTTGCTGTTGTGCGCCGTTTTACTTATAAGCGTAATAATGGCCGTGACCGCCTTCCAGGGGGAATCCGGCGAGGAGGATCAAGACCCTTACAAACCCGTTGCCTATGCGGCACTTGGGGAAGGGAAAAATGCCGAAGGCGCCTACCTCGACATTTCCATTTCCTACCTGGCCGGCCAGGAAGAACCGGTGAAATACGCGGTAGTGTTCTGCCCTTACCCGCAAATCGAGGGAAGAACCAACAAACTCGACGATACCATCGGCGACCAGGCCGCCGAAAACTGGGCCGAACTCCGGGCCCAAGTCGAAGAAACCCTGGCCATGGCCGTACAACAGCCGGCTGCAGACCAAGACGATCCGTCGCAGGCGGAGACGCCACAACCGGCTTTGGCGCGGATCGCCGTTATCCCCCGGGAAGGCCTGGCGTTGGCCGGCGGGTTGCGCGGGAAGACCGTAGACAGGTTTAAGCCCGGCCAGGCCAAGAGTTTGCGCGCCATGGCCATAGCCGCCGGGCCGCCCGATGCCATCGCCCTGTGGCCTCAGGGGATTGCCCTCACCGGCATTGAAGGCGACATTTGCTGGTGGGGCCGGTTAGGCATCGCCACAGACGACAATGGCGTTATAACCCACCTCGTGATTATCGGCCTGCCCGCCGAAAACATCCCCCCGCCCGAAAACGAAAATCCGGAAGGCGCGGCCGATTCCGAGCCGGCCGCGTCTTCCGACTAAACTCCGCAAGGCGGTTCGCTACCCTTCTTCGACCTCGGCGGTTTTGCCTTTGCGGTCAACCAGTTCCAGGACAAAACCGAAGATCTGGTCGAGAATCTCGCCCGTGTCCTGCCAGGGCGCTAAAATGCCTTTGGAAACCGAGATCGGCTTGAGATGCTTCATTTTGAGTCCTCCTTTTCCGCAAACGTCTACCTTCTACATACGATACCGATTCCCCCATCGGTTGTTGCAGCGCTCACTTAAAGGAAGTGGCGCTGCAGGAACTCCAGATCCAGTTGCGGGTAAACCGGGAACCGGTCCAGCAGCGATTTCACCCGCGCCCGCACCTGTTCGAGCGCAGCCTGGTCGACTTCGTATCGTGTCTTGCTGGGGGAGCCGGCTTTCTGGCCGGTTTGAATGAGGCCGCCTTTGGTTCCCTCGAGGGCCAGCTTGATAATGGCGGCGATTTCGGCCATCTCCGCCTCGCCCATGCCCAGCGACGTCACGGCGGGCGTACCGATTCTCAGCCCGCTCGTTACCAGCGGCCCGTGCGGGTCGAACGGCAGGCTGTTGGAATTGAGCGTGACTCCAAACTCGCGCAGCGCGCCCGACGCCTGCTTGCCCGTCAGCCCCTGCGGGCGGACGTCGATCAGCATCAGGTGGTTGTCGGTTCCGCCGGTGCTGATCGTGAGGCCTTCTCGGATACACGACGCCGCCAACGATTTCGCGTTTTCCACCACGCGCCGCGAGTACACCCGATACTCCGGCGTGCTGGCCTCCGCAAACGCGACCGCTTTGGCCGCAATGATATGCCCGAGCGGCCCGCCGATCACCAGCGGGCAGCCCTTGTCCACGTACTCGGCGAATTCCTTTTTGCACAGCACCACGCCGCCCCGCGGGCCACGAAGCGTCTTGTGCGTTGTTGACGTCACCACGTGCGCGTAAGGCACCGGGTTGAACTCGCCCGTGAACACGCCCCCCGCCACAAGCCCCGCAAAATGCGCCATGTCCACCATAAACACCGCGCCCACGCTGTCGGCTATCTGGCGCATCCGACGGAAATCGATCAGGCGCGGATAGGCACTGTAGCCCGCCAGCAGAATCAGCGGCCGGATCTCTCTGGCCATCGACTCGATCTGGTCGTAGTTGAGCAGGTTGGTGTCCCGATCTACCCCGTACGAATACGAGTCAAACATCTTCGCCGACACATTGCGCCGGTAACCGTGCGTCAGGTGCCCACCCGAATAGTAATCCATCCCAAGCAGACGCTGGTTGCACAACGACGCCCGCAATCGGGTCCAGTCTTCCCTCGACAGTTTGGAGGGATCCGTCTGGCCCAACCGCTTGAGTTCCGGCGCCTCGACACGTGCCTGCAGGATTGCCCAATACGCAATAAGGTTCGCGTCCGCCCCGCTGTGCGGCTGAACGTAAGCGTGGTCGCACCCGAAAAGCTTGCAGGCCAGCTCCGCCGCGTACGCCTCGACCTCGTCCACGTTGTCGCAGCCCTCGTAATGGCGCATCCCCGGCACGCCCTCGGCGTACTTGTCCGTAAGCAGGTTGCCCATCGCCAGTTGCGTGGCCAGCGACGAGTAGTTTTCGCTGGCGATCAGCTTCAGGTACCGCCGCTGGTCCGCCAATTCCTGCACAATCGCACGCGCCACACGCGGCGCCACCTTCGAAATCTCCGTCAGGCTCGAGATATAACCCAGAAAGCCCGCGTCAATCTGCTCCGGAGACGTTGTCTTCAAATAAGCCAAGATAGGACTGCTGGACACGTGATTTTCCTCTCAGTTGGTGTTCCCACGGCCTATACTAACGTTTCTCACCCGCCGTTTAAAGCGGAAGACACCCAGGCCCGTCCCGCCCCAAACCGTGGATCAGCGCCCAAGCCCCGTTAAAAGGCAGAAGCCCCCGCTTAGGACGGGGGCCTCTACCAGGGGTCTAACATTCGCATCCGGGAGGATGCTCACCATACAATAGCATGGGCGATGCCAAAGTTCCACGCCTTTTCGAAATACGATTCAACCTGCTGTTTGACAATAAGTTACGATGATGGCATCATGGTGTTGCTGTCAGGCGGCGGCGGCAAAAAAAGTCAGTTCGGCAGATTTTTCGCGGTTTGGGGGCGTGTTTTGTTAAACCGGCGCCCTCTGCGGTATAGTGGTTTGTGTAAGGCGCGCGCGCCCGTTTGAGCGGGCAGGGCTGCGGCACGATTCTTGTTCTTGCAGCGTTGCGCCGGAAGGGAGCCGGATGGGAGGCTCGCATGCCTCCAAGCTGGGAGGCACGTATGCCTGACGCCTCTGTCGAGCTGAGAGTCTATTGCATTTGCGGACAGAAGATGAAGGTCACCGAAGACATGTTCGGCCTGCCCGCAAAATGCGTGGCGTGCCGTCGCAAGATTCGAATCCCTGCCCGCGACGACGTTGCTCCGGACATTCATGAAATCCATCTGAAAGACCATCCTGAGTTCCTCCGCAGGCCAAAAAAAACCAAGAAGTCTCTGGCGCTGGTCAACAAACCGGCCGGGGCCGAGGCTAACGTCCTTGACCACGCGGCCGTGGTCCCGGTTTGCGTGGCCGAACACTCCGGCAAGATTCCGGAACTGGTGCGGCCGCTTGCGCTCGACACGCTCGAGCCACTCCAGGAGATCGCCAGCCTGCGCAATAAAGTGTTGCGGGAGTTGAGGAAGGCCAAGGAGGATGGGCAGGAAGAAACTGACGAGGTCCGGGCGAACCTGAAAGGGCATCTGCACGAACTCGATCAGGCCCGTGCTTATCTGGACAACGAGATCCGCCACAAACGGGTCGAGGTCGGCGCAGAGCTGGCAGGCGTCCGCGAAAAGATCGTCCAGACCGGGCTGCTCGCCCGCCTCGAGGAAATCAACTTCACCACCTACCAAAGCATGACCGACCGGTTGCGCCGGCAACGCGACGCGCTCGAACGGCTCTACTACGACCTCGGCGCGTGGCTCGACGTGCGCGACCCGCGGGCGGCCGGCGGCTACGTCTCGAGGCCCTTTGAGGCGATCCCCGAACCGGGGTTCGAGGTGCACTGGCCGGAAATGCCGCAGGATTCGTCGCCCCTGCTCGAACAGCATACGCAGGTGCTGCGCGAGGCGTTTGCCGCGCGGGAAGGGGCCAAGGAAAAGCTCGAGGAAACGGCGCGGCTGAGGTCCGAGGGATCTGTCAGCCCCGGCGGCGTCGCCGAAATAAGGGCCGAAGCCAAAATCGAGAAGCGAAAAGCCGAAGCCGAGATCACGTTCACGCGAAAACGGCTCGAAGAATTTGGACAAGACACCGCGGGCGACGTTCAGACAATCCACGCGTGCCTCGACCGGGCACGCAAACGCCGCGAAGACGGCGCGCTTGAACCGCCCGCATTCGAAGCGCTCGAGCACGAACTGTTGCGGGCCCAGCACGATTGCGCCAAGGCCCATGACATCGTTACACGCGCGCTCATAGCCGGCAGTTCGCGCGATGTGCCCGACACCAAAGGCTCCTACCTCGAGCGGCTGGCCGGTGTGGTTACGCGGCCCAAACAAGGCCCCCGCATCAAGCTGTCGGCCGTGCTCGAGTATGACAACAAAGGGCTTGGTTTGGACTCGTGGGTGGCCTGGGCGGGCGCCCTTATGCTGGCGCTGGCCGTGTTCCTCCCCGTAGTAGGAAAGCTGTCGCCGGTGCAGGCATGCAAAACGCTCGCGTTCCAAGGCGGCGTTTATTGGATTATGGCGGCGCCCATTCTGGGCGGCGCGGCCATCGTCGCCGCGGGGGCGATTCCGCGCCGGCGCGCACGGGGGTACTTGCTGCTGGGCCTTTGGCTGGCGTTGACGCTGCTGGCCGTTTTTATCCTCCACGAAAGCCGGTACAGCGCCGGCGCCGTCGCCGAACGGTTCCACAAGGACGCCCACTGGTTGATGCGGCCGGGCGTGGTCCTGATGGTTCTGGCGAACCTGACGCTGCTGGCGGCCTCTTGTACGGCGTTGTGCGTGCAACGGCGCTGGTGGCTTGTCCTTTCGGCGAGTGCCGTGATCGTTGTGGGCATATCCGCGGTTGTTCTGTCGAACCTGATGGGGCTGGCAGTCCCCATGCCGACCCTCACCGTGGATTCCAAACCCGTTGCAAGCCCCGCCAACCCCAATTCCGAAGTGGATGTCGCAGTCGGGAATGCCGGGAGGCGATCGTTGTTCCTGTCGCCGGTGCAGTCGGCTGCTCGCAACTCGTTCCTATTTCAGGTGCAGCGGCAGAGCGGCTCCGGCTGGAACGACGTGGCCATCCAGCACGTGCAACTGACTGGAATAAACGCGGGGCCCGTCGATAGCCGTACCCCCAGCCATTTCCGCACACTGAAGATAAAACCCGGCGCCGCCGCCGATTTTAAGTACTCCCTGCCGCCGGGCGATTACAGGGTACAACTCCTGAATCCGTCCGGCCCACGCGAACCGCTCGTCAGCCTGCTATCCATAATGGCGCCGGAACCGCCGCCGGCCCCTGTTTCGTCCCTGCCCGCGCCCGTCGAACAGACGGTTTCGGCGGTCGAGCCGCCCGCCCCGCCACTGCCCGCCGAGGTCGAGTTGAAAGGAGTCCTTATCGGGCCCAATCGGGAGCCGCGGTTCTCGATCCTGCTGTACGTCCCCGGCAAGTCTCCCGAAACTATCGATGCCATGCTCGGCGACAAGATTCACAACGACTGGATTGTTTCGGAGTTCAACCCGGCCCGGCAGACCCTGACCGTCACCAAAGACACCAATATCCTGATCGTCTCTCGCGGCAGGCGGTTGGAACTCCCGTAGGCGCGGTCGTCTCGCCCGCGCCGTCCAGGCCACAGGCTCTGAAAAGAGGGACACCCTCTACAACTGCCAGGGGGCGTCCCAACGTCTTCCTTTCCGCGCCGTCCCAATAGTCTCAATGGTCCCAATTGTCCCACAAGCTTCAGTACGCGCCCACCTTGAGGGCTTCGTCGTACATTGCCCGCAGATTCGCCGGGTTGACGCTCGAGTGGATGCTGTTGGACGACGAGATGATGTAACCGCCTCCCGGCGCGGCAGCTTTTATGGCGTGCCGCACAGCCTCCCGGACCTCCTTTTCCGTTCCATGCGAAAGCAATTCGCCGCAGTCGATGTTCCCCACGAGACAGACGCGGTTCCCATAGGCCTTTTTGACCTCCGCCAAGTCCATGCCGGCAACCGGATCGACAGGGTTTATGGCGTCGGGCCCGGCATCTACGATCAAATCCAGGATCGGCCACAGCCACCCGTCGCTGTGTTTGATGCATAATGCGCCTTCCTCGTGAATCGCGTCGACCATTTTCTTGAGTCGGGGATAAACGAACTCGCGGAACTGCGCCGGCGCCATCAGCGGCCCGCGGTTATGCGCGTAGTCGTCGCCCAGCGAAACTATGTCCGCGCCCGCCCGGATGGCGTTGCGCGCGATCCGCATATTGCATTCGAGCACCTTGTCCAGGAGGACATTCGCCAGCTCGGGCTCGGTGAGGAAGTACACCAGCAGGTTGTCCAGTCCCGTCAGATAGGCGCTCCACATGAATGCCGCGCGGTGCCTGAACCCGATCGCCCGCTTGCCCTTGTACCGCCGGACCAGTTCGGGCAACTGCCCCAGCCGCTGGGGCGCGTTGGGGTCGGGCGGCTCGTATCGCCGCGCGTCATCGAGCGATTTGATCGGGCCTGAAACCGGGTGAGGCACAAACTCCGCGTTCCGCTTGTACACCACGCCCCACTCGTCCACGAACGAGCCATCGTCCTGCTCACGCACCTTGCCGAAAAACGCCCCGCACGCCACCACGTCCAGGTCGAGTTTGTCCATGCAATCGGCGGCATCGATGCAGCCCGGCGCCGCCGCCCTTGCCACGCGATCATCGATTAAAAGCTCCGCCGCAGGCACGCGGTCGGGCTGTCTGCACTGCAAAGCCAGCTTTACTCTTTCAACCGAGTCCATGGCTAGACTTCAATCTGCGCCACGCTTTCTATCACGTGCGTGGGCTGGTAGGGCCACCAGTACAGGTCTTCCCGGCGCGTCACGCCCGTCAGCACCAGTATCGTCTCCATGCCCGCCTGAACGCCGGCCACGATATCCGTGTCCATCCGGTCGCCCACCATGACGGTCTGCTCGCTGTGCGCGTCGATGTAGTTGAGGGCCGTCCGCATCATGAGGGGGTTGGGCTTGCCGATGAAAAACGCGCTGCGCCCCGTAGCGGACTCGATCAAGGCCGCCATGGCGCCGCACGCCGGAACGATCCCGCCTTCCGCCGGCCCGGACGCGTCGGGATTGGTGGCGATGAACTTGGCGCCGGCTGCCACGAGCCGCACAGCCTTGGTCACCATCTCGAGGTTGTACGATTGCGTCTCACCCAGGACAACGTACTGCGGCTTGTGGTCGGTTATGACGAACCCGGCGTCGTGCAACGCGCTCGTCAAACCGCTCTCCCCGATCACAAATGCCGTTCGCGGGCCTCCCTGCGTCTTAAGGAACATCGCGGTCGCCAGCGCCGACGTGAAAATGTTTTCCGCGCCGATGTCGAGCCCGATGATGCGCAGCCGGTGCGACAGATCCGCCGGCACGTACATCGGATTGTTCGTCAGCACAAGAAACTTCGCATCCCGCGCCTTCAGCCGCTGCACAAACTCCTGCGCCCCCGGAATCACCGTCCGCCCACGGACCAGCACCCCGTCCATATCCACCAAATAGTTCTTTGGCGCGGCCATTCGTCTCGCTCCCGTTACAGACGCCCATCACCATGTTAGCATGACGGCGGGCGGCGTTTCCTGCCCCGTTTCGCACCCACCTCGCTTTTAGCGGCCGGCAGGGTTGAAACCGCCGCCTGTTTCGTCCGCCACAGCCGATGCAGCCGCACCACCGACCCTTTCATGGCACGGCAGACGACCGACCGATCCGCGCCGGTTGCCTTCGCGATTTCCCTGAACGTCATTCCACGGAACAGGTACAACTCCACCACTTTTCGCTGACGCCGCGACAGCACCTTGCCCATGTGGCGCCTCAACCACAGCATCAGGAACGCCTTCCGCTCACCCCAGGCCAGGCCCGCCTCAATTTCTTCCGGGGTCTCGTGCCACGGCGTCGGCCGGGACGCAGGACAACTTTGCTGGTGGCAAATCCGTGCGAATATGCAATTTCCACAGTCTCCCCTCATCGTACGCGCCTCCTTCTTTCGACGCGTCCAACTTACCCCCCAACCCCCCAAAAAGTACTTTGAAAACCCGGCGATTTCTCTGCGCTTTCTCTTTCCGCCCGCGGACTCCCGGCAAAGAAATTGCTCAGAAAAAACCCGGAACCGACTTGCGCCGCCCCGCCGCCCCGTGGTATTACGTTCTGGAAAATCGTAATACCAGGAGCCCCCTCATGATGTCCGATGTCAAAAACAGAACCGCCGCGTTCACGCTTATTGAACTGCTCGTTGTGATCGCCATCATCGGCATCCTTGCAGGGATCCTGTTGCCGGCATTGGCGCGGGCCAGAGAAAGCGCGCGGCGCGCTTCCTGCCAAAACAACCTCAAGCAGTTTGGCGTGGTGTTCAAGATGTATGCCGGCGAAGGTCGCGGCGGGCAGTTCCCGCCCTGCGCCCCGTTCGCCAACATGTTCGCCAACGGGATGCTCGTTTTCAGCGCACCCGACGCCCCCGCCGTCTACCCGGAGTACCTGTCGGATCTCGATGTGGGCCGCTGTCCTTCCGACTCGGGCGGGAGCGGCTCCGGCCAGTTTGTTGCCGGCCGCCTGCCCGACTCCGGCGATTTTGATGCCTGGCTTTCGGCCGCTCGCGACGCGGGCGACCCCGTGGCGGAACGGTATTTTCTTTGCGCGCAACTCGGCCGTTCCTACGCTTACAAAGGCTACGCCATGGCCAATCCGGCGGAGTTCTACGGCGTGTGGGGCGGCATGGCCGCACGCGCCCCGTACGCGCCCGCTTCAGTTCCCGAATGCGCCCCGGCTCGCCTTAAAGATTTCTCGCGCGATATCGGCCTCGACGAGGGCGTCTGGCCGCCGACCCCCGCCTGCGACAGGTCCCTTGCCACCGGTTCGGCGGGCGGTGATGTCATTTACCGCCTGCGCGAAGGCATTGAGCGGTTTTTTATCACGGACATCAACAATCCCGCCGCGGGCTCGCTCGGCCAGTCGGCCCTGCCTGTGATGTGGGACACGTTTGGCGCTCCGGCCTCCGCTGGTTCAACAGCGGGCGGCGCCGTGTTCAACCACATCCCGGGCGGCTGCAACATCCTCTATATGGACGGCCACGTCGAGTTCACGCGTTACCCAGGCGCCTTCCCCATCCTCGACGATCCCGGCATCCTTCTGGAATCCAGCCATTTCGGGTTGATGTAGTCGCGTGCAGGCGCGCCTGCACCCGCCGCCTGATTGTCACGGCAATGCCGGACTCTCGTGATCCAGCCGTTTCCGTCGCAGTCCAGCCGGTGGCGCGTGATTTGGCTCTTCGTCGCAGTGCTCGCGAAATTCTCGGAAAGTCCCAGCAATCCCGTGGCAATGGATGTCGTTCGCGAACTCAGGGGAGCGGCCAGATCCACTTGTTCATCGTCCTTGCGGACGAAGTCTATGGCTGTCCCGCCTTTTCCGGAATAGTTGAGCGCGGCCGGCGCCTGATCGTCATGCGCCTGCGCTTTCGCCGCGTCTGGCTCGGATTCGTATGATGGCGCGTTTGAGCGCGACTTCGGCGAAGGCGACGTCGGCGGTGCCTTTGGCGTTGTTAAGTTCTTGTTCGGCCCTCTGCCGAGCGGCCTCGGCACGATCGAGGTCGATTTCGGTGTCCATTTCGGCGGTTTGGGTCAGGACGAGCACTTTGTTTTGGATGACGTGGACCAGCCCGCCGCTGACGGCGAACGAGTGGCGGATGCCCGACAAGAGGGTGGCCGTCAAGACGCCGATGGTGATGGTGGCCACCATGGGCGCGTGGCCGGGCAGGACGGTAAACACGCCTTCGGTGCCGGGCAGCGAGACGTCGGCGACTTCGATCCGGACGGGCTCGCGGTCCAGCGCGGAAATCTCGAGCGAGAGCGAATCTCCGTATGGGCCGGGCACGGTCAGGCGATCCTCATGCGTTTGGCCTTCTCGATGGCGTCTTCGATTGGGCCGCAATAAAGGAACGCGGCCTCGGGCAGGGAATCGTGCCGGCCGGACAGGATCTCGGCGAAACTGCGGATGGTGTCCTGCAGCGAGACGTATTTGCCGGGCTGGCCGGTGAACTGTTCGGCGACGAAATTGGGCTGCGAGAGGAACCTCTGGATTCTTCTGGCGCGGTTGACGATGATTTTGTCGTCGTCGGAGAGTTCATCCATTCCGAGGATGGCGATAATGTCCTGGAGGTCGCGATACCGCTGGAGGACCTTCTGGACTCCGCGCGCGACGTCGTAATGCTCGTCGCCAAGGATGCGTGCGTCGAGTATGCGGCTGGTCGAGTCGAGGGGGTCGACGGCGGGATAAATGCCGAGTTCCGAGATCGGGCGCGACAGGACGGTGGTGGCGTCAAGGTGGGCGAAAGCGGTGGCGGGCGCGGGGTCGGTGAGGTCGTCGGCGGGGACATAAATGGCCTGGACGGAGGTGATCGACCCCTGCTTGGTCGAGGTGATCCGCTCCTGCAACTCGCCCATCTCCGTGGCCAGCGTAGGCTGATACCCGACGGCGCTGGGCATCCGGCCCAGCAGCGCGGAAACCTCGGAGCCGGCCTGCGAGAACCGGTAGATGTTGTCGATGAACAACAGGACGTCTTGCCCGAGTTGGTCGCGGAAAAATTCTGCGACGGTCAGGCCCGTGAGACCGACACGCACGCGCGCGCCGGGCGGCTCGGTCATCTGGCCGTAGACGAGCGCGGCCTTATCGAGGACACCGGACTCGGTCATTTCGAGCCAGAGGTCATTGCCTTCCCGGGTTCTCTCGCCGATGCCGGCAAACACCGAGTACCCGCCGTGTTTGGTGGCGACGTTGTGGATGAGTTCGAGAATGAGAACCGTCTTGCCGACCCCGGCGCCGCCGAACAGGCCGGTTTTTCCGCCCCGGCTGTAGGGGGCCAGGAGGTCGATGACCTTGATGCCGGTCTCAAAGATTTCGGTTCGGGTGTCGAGGTTGTCGAACGCGGGAGCGGAACGGTGAATGGGCCAGTGTTCGCGGGCCTCGATGGGCCCTTTTTCGTCGACGGGCTGGCCGATGACATTCATGATCCGGCCGAGCACCTCGGGGCCGACGGGGACGGTGATGAACGAGCCCGTGTCGACCACTTCCATACCGCGGGCGATGCCGTCGGTGCTGTCCATGGCGATTGTGCGCACGACGTTCTCGCCGAGGTGCAGGGCCACTTCGAGCACCAGCACCTTGCCGCTCGGGCGCGTCAGTTCGAGCGCGTGATAGATGGCAGGCAACTGCCCCGGCCCGAACTTCACGTCCACCACCGGTCCGATAACCTGAGCTACCGTGCCCTTATTCATTCACGCACTCCTTGAACGTCAAGCGTGTCATCCAACCGCCTCGGCGGCGCTGATCACCTCGGTGACTTCCCGTGTGATTTCCGCCTGGCGCTCCTTGTTGTATGTCAGCGTCAGCTTCCCGATGATTTCGCCGGCGTTGCGCGTGGCGGAATCCATGGATCTCATCCTGGCGCTGTGCTCGCTGGCGGCGGACTCGTGGAGGATCCGGTACATCTGGACGTAGATGTTGTTCACGAGCAACTGGAACAGGAGTTGGTCTTCAGACGGCTCAAAAATATAATCGACGGGGGGCGTTTCAGCGGTTTCCAGAGACGGGTAGGGAAGCAGTCGTTCGAGCACGACCCGCTGGGAAAGTGCGGTTTTGAACTCGTTGTAAACGCAATACACTTCCCGGAACTCGCCGCTGGTAAACCGCGGCACGAAATCGTCCACAACAGAGGAAGCGGAACTCACACTGAACCGGTCGAACAGGCCCGGAAACGTCCGGCAAACCGTTACGTTGCGCCGCTTGAATGCGTCGACGCCCTTGCGGCCCACCACGATCAGTTCGACGGGCGTGCCGGCGAATTCTTCGTGGATTATGCGCATGGTTTCGTTGATGATGTTGCCGTTGAACCCGCCGCACAGGCCCCTGTCGGAGGTCACGACCACCAAGCCGGCCGCGCCGCCGCTGCCAGGCTGAAGGAGGGGATGTTTATCGGGTTCGGCGCGCGATGCGAGGATTGTTGTGAGGTCGCCCATGTTATGGGCGTAGGGCCGAGTTCGCCGGATGGCTTCCTGGGCCCGGCGCAGCTTGGATGCGGCGACCATTTTCATGGCGCGCGTGATCTTCTGAGTATTTTTCACGCTGCTGATGCGTCGTCTGATTTCCTGGAGGTTCATCAGCGGTCTGTACCCTTGTGCCAGATGGTTTCGAGGAAGGTGCGGATGGCGTTGTCAATGGCGGCCATCAACTCGTCGGAAAGTTGGCCGGTTTGTGCGAGTTCGGCAAGCAGGTTGGGGTGCTGTATTTCGAGGTAACTGTAGAGTTCCTGTTCGAGCTTGGCGACTTCATTGAGAGGGACGTCGTCGAGGAATCCGAAGGTGGCCGCGTGGATGATGATGGTTTGTTTTTCGATCGGCAGCGGCTGGTACAGGGGCTGCTTGAGGATCTCGACCAGGTGTGCGCCGCGGTTCAACTGGGCGCGGGTCGTGGCATCGAGTTCCGTGCCGAACTGGGCGAACGCCTCGAGCTCGCGGTACTGGGCCAGGTCGAGGCGCAACATGCCGGCGACTTGTTTCATGGCGGGGGTTTGTGCGGCGCCGCCGACGCGCGACACGCTGATCCCGGGGTTGATGGCGGGGCGGACGCCCGCGTAGAACAGGTTTGACTCGAGGAAAATCTGGCCGTCGGTGATCGAAATGATGTTGGTGGGGATGTAGGCGGAGATGTCGCCGGCCTGTGTTTCGACGATGGGGAGTGCGGTCAGTGTGCCGGCGCCGTGATCCCCGTTAAGCGCGGCGGCCCGTTCGAGCAGCCGCGAGTGCAGGTAGAAAATGTCGCCCGGGTAAGCCTCCCGGCCGGGCGGCCGGCGCAGCAGCAGGCTCAACTGGCGGTACGCGACGGCGTGCTTGCTGAGGTCGTCGTAAATGATGAGGGCGTGCTGGCCTTTGTCGCGGAAGTATTCGCCCATGGCGCAGCCGGCGTACGGGGCCAGGTACTGCATCGGGGCCGATTCGGCAGCCGAGGCCAGCACCACGATCACGTAGTCCATCGCACCGTGGGCAACGAGGTCCTGCACCACGCGCGCCACGCTCGATTGTTTCTGGCCGACCGCGACGTAGATGCAGATCACGTCGCTGTTGCGCTGGTTGATGATGGTGTCGACGACGATGGCGGTTTTTCCGGTCTGCCGGTCCCCGATGATGAGTTCGCGCTGGCCCCTGCCGATGGCCGTCATCGAATCGATGGCCTTGATGCCGGTTTGGAGGGGCTGCCGCACGGGCTGGCGGACGACGATGCCCGGGGCAATTCGTTCTACGGGATTGTATTTGGCGACGTCGATTGGGCCGCGGCCATCCACGGGCTGGCCGAGCGCGTTAACGACGCGGCCAATCAGGCCTTCGCCGACGGGCACGGATGCGATGCGGCCGGTCCGTTTAACGGTGTCGCCTTCCCCGATCTTTTCATACCCGCCAAACAGGACGGCGCCGACGTTGTTTTCTTCGAGGTTGAACACCATCCCGGTGACGTCGTGGGGAAACTCGAGCAACTCGCCGGCCATGGCTTTTTCTAGCCCGTACACCGCGGCGATGCCGTCGCCGGCGTGGACAACAGTTCCGACTTCGGCGATATCGATGCTCCACTTGAAATCGGTGATTTGCCTGCGGATCAGTTCGCCGATTTCGTCGGCCCGGGCCTTAATATCCATCCTGTGTCCCTTCCTCCGCCAGCAACAGTTGCCTGAGCCCTTCGAGCCGGGTGCGCAGGCTGAAATCAAAATAGACGCCCCACATATACACAACGAGGCCCGCGACGATGGACGGGTCGATTTCATTGCGCAGCCGCACGGTTTTATCCGCCAGCCGTTCCAGCGCCTTTACCAGGCGCCCGCGGAGGTCTTCCGCCAGCGGCACGACCGTCACGACGGTCACCTCGACGGTGTTCAGCCACTCGTCCATGCTGCGATCGAACTGGGCGGCGATGGCCGGCAAGAGGGCCATTCTGTTGCGTTCGAGCAGGGCATACATGAAATTACGTAGCGGTCGATCCGCCTGCCGGCCGTCAAGCACCAGATCCGGCCACGGACTGTCCCAAGGCTTTGGCGTAACGTTCTATGAGCAGTGATTTTCTCACGCAATCAACTCCAACAGGCGCACAAACTGGCCGACCTTGTCGCGCAACGCGCTTTCCGTGGCTTCCGCCGCGTAACGCTCACTAAGCGTTTCAATAGCCTGAGAGACCAACTCCTGCTTAATGAGGGCCGACGCCCGATAGGCTTCGGCGCGTTTGCGGTCTTCGGTTTCGCGTGCGAGTTGTATTCGGGCGAGCCGTGCTTCTTCGTGGATTTGGACGAGGTTGGCCACAATGGCCTTGTCGGCGCGACTCTTTATGTTGGCTTCCTCCTGGGGCCACTGGTCGGCTTCGGCCTGAACCTCGGCAAGCCGGTGCATGCCGGTGGTGCGGGCTTTGGAAGCCATTGCCATGCGGGTCTTAATTTCCTGGGCCCTCTTGTCGAGATAATGGGTTACGGGCCGGTAAGAAAAATGTACGACCAGCACCAGGAACGTCACCCCGTTCAAGGTATGAAACCACAGGGTGAACGCTTCGATCCGCGCTCGCTCCGCCCGGTATTCGGGCTGGGCCTGGTACGCCTGGACAAACGCCAGTTGTTCGTGGCGCGGGTCTTCGGGCGGAAACAGGTGGGGCCGCTCCTGAAATAGCTGAAACGCGGGATTATTGGTTATGGCGACAAACTGGTCGTGGGCCGCGTGGTTTTGCGCCAGGTATCGCTTGGACAGGTTGGACGACCGAAACAAGACCAGCCCGGTCGCCGCAAGCACCGCGTACACGGCAAATGTCACCAGAAGGAAGCGTTTGACGGGGCTCACATCAGGCTCCCTTCCACGTTGATCTGGCGATTCATCGCTTCGACGAGGTTCGGCAGGACTTGCGGGTACCGTTCCCGCTCACGTTGGAGTTGCGCCTGAATCCGCGCATGAAAGGCGATCACGTCGGCATCGGCGTTCTGGCGCATTTCATCGGTCGCGATGCGGGCCTCGCGGTATGCGTTAAACCGGGCATTGCGCAGCCGGTGCGCACCCTGCTGCTGGACGGCGGCGAATCGCTCTGCGTGAAGTTCTTGCAGCCGGTCCGCCTCGTGTTGGTCTTTTTTGGCCCGATCCTCTTCGCGCTGAATTCGGGCCTGCCGCTCGATCATCAGGCGGTGGAGCGGGGCAAAAATGAGCCGGCGCGACACCCCATAAAAAACGAGGAACAGCGCCAGTTCCACCACGATTGTCAGGTTTAATGAAACCATGTCGGGTCTACTTTCGCGGCCAATTGACTCAGACCGCAACCACCAGGATGAGCAGCGCAATCAACAAGGCATAAATGGCGGTAGATTCGGTGATGGCCTGGCCGATCAGCATGGTACGGGTGATGGCGCCGGCGGCCTGTGGGTTTCTGGCGATACTTTCGCAGGCGCGCGCGGTGGCATAACCCTCGCTGAGGGCTGCCCCGATCACGCCGAACGCAATGGCGAACGCCGCGGCGGCCACGCCCACCGTGGCACGCAAATCCAAGCCGGTCTGCGCGGCCTGTGGTGCTTGCGCCACCGCCGCCTGCAATAAAGCCAATGCAGTACTCAAATCCATAGGTGCAATCCTTTCTTTTCAGGTTGCCGGCGCAGCCGGCGCCGGATATGTCTATGAGGCAGGGAAGCTCATTCTGTGGCTACCGCTATGTAAACGAGGGTCAGCATCGAGAACACGTAAGCCTGTATGGCCGCTTCAAATGCCAGGAAGAAACTATCCAAGATCAGCGGGAAAAACAACCCGCGCGCCAGCAGGAAAATCACCGCTATGATGGTGGCCCCGCCAAGAATATTGCCAAACAGTCGGAACGAGACCGACAGCATCCTCGAGATCTCGCCAATCACGTGGATCGGGAAAAACAGCAGGGCGGATGCTTTGCCCGCAGCCGATGCCCACCAGGCCGCGCCTTCGGATTCCCACAGGGGCCCCGCCATGTCTTTCAAGGTGCCCCGAACGCCCTTGTAATGGAACCCATAAATGGTCGCGCAAGTGATGCTGAGAAATCCCAGGGCCAGGGTGCAATTGAGGTCGCTCGTCGGTTCTTGGACAAAAGGCACAGGGAGCGCCACGATGGCGTTGGAAATCAGGATGAATATGAACAGCGCCGAAAGATACGGCACCAACCTTCTGCGCTTTTCTTCGTAGTGGGGGTCTTCTGCCTCGTTAAACGTAACCGAGTACATTTTGTCCCAGCCTTCAACCAGCAGTTCGACGAGGGCTTGGCCGCGGCCCGGGGCAGGCGACTTCCGCCGGGTCAACGCCCGCAACAACCCCAGCAGGAGCGCCATCACCAGCAGCGTATTGACGATGGTGGACACGTTGACCCCGCCCAACGGGATGCGATAGTCCGTAAACGGCACATAGTGCCACGTAAACCGCTCTATCAGGTGTTCCATGCTGCCAACCCGGGCTGACTAATCAGCCGTGCGCTCTGTTTCGACCTCGGTCGCGGCTGTGTACGCCATTACGACCAGCGGTATCACTAAACCGGCTGCCGCGCCTGCTATACCTGCAGGCCGGCCGCCGCCAAACCGGTACCCGATGTAAAAAACGGCCGCGTAAACGGCCCAGCGTACAAGCCCCCAAATATACGCGCTCCACTTTATACGACCCGCCGAATCCCCTGCAACGCGCAGCGCGTTACTCCAACCGCGCAGGACCACGAGGTTGGCCGCGCCCGCCACGAACAGGCCGGCAGCCGCCAGCCTGTTCAACGGCAACAGTACCAGGAAACTGGCGGTCAATAATAAGACTGAAAACTGAGTAAACCGGTTTCTGAAATCAGTCATTGTGGTGGTGACACGCATAGGGGCCTGGGGCAGCGGCCTTGGAAAGGGACGGGGTTGTCATTTGTTTAATTCCACCGCGTAGCGCAGCAGCCGGTAGCCGCTGTACAAGCCGGCCGCCAGGCCAAGGAGGAAAACCACCACGAAAATCAGGCCGCGCCCGCCGTACCGTTCGTCCAGATAGCTGCCAACAAGTGCGCCCAAGGCTATCGGTACGCCGGTCGATAACCCCAGTTCGGTCACCAGAGCCAGCCCTTTTGCGACGCCGAAAAACGGACCTTTGTCGGGTGTTCCCATTCCGCTCCATCGCGTGGGGCCTGATGTAGAGCCCCAACCCATACCACAGGCAACAACCAAACGCCACTCCTCATGTTGGCCATATCTTACGCCCGGAGGGCGTATTGGAAAAAGAAAACTTGGCCAACGGAATCCCCGGAGGGGCCGGTTGAATGCGGGCAAGGACCTGCTCTATTCTGATATCAGGTATATCGATGGCTGCGGGTACAGTCAGTCCAGCAGGTATCCCTTTGCAGTTGTGAGGTTTAGAGATGGGCATTATTGACCCTTCGAGTGTCGACGCGGCAAAAAACCTGAAAAAAAAACCGAAAGAGCGTTTTCAGGAAGCGGAATCGCTGTTCAAGGAAGGCCGGAAAACTGAGGCGTTGCAGATTCTGCGGGACTTGGACAGGGAGTTCCCGAATCAGCCCAACCTGCTGGCTGCTATGGCCGTCGTCAGAAAAGCCCTGGGACATGTCCAGGACGCGCGGCAACTGGCATTACGACTGCGGGACGAATTCAAAGACCCCCGGGGCGACAAACTCTTGTTGCACTTGGAACAAACGGCCAAAGCGCGGGCGGACGCGCTTCAGGGGGAGCCGCCGTCACAGTAGACCCACATGCGAGGCAATT
>JAPLKX010000676.1 GCA_026387845.1 Candidatus Hydrogenedentota bacterium
GGAAGACGCCGCTCCATCAGCGCCCGTCCCCCTGATCCATGGCACGGAGACGATCCTGCTGGTTGAGGATGACACGGCTGTGCGGGAACTTGCCCACCGCCTGTTGACCGACCTGGGTTATGACGTGATTGAAGCCGAGAGGGGACCAATGGCGGTAAGTCTGGCCGCGAAACACAACGTCATTAACTTGCTCGTGACGGACGTCATCATGCCTGAAATGAGCGGCAAACAAGTCTATGAGCAAGTTGCCGCCTTACATCCCGGCATAAAAGTCATCTACATGTCGGGGTATACCGCCGACGTGATTGCGCACCGCGGGATTCTCGACGACGGCGTACACCTCCTGCAAAAGCCATTCACACTGCAGAACCTCGCGCAAAAAGTCAATGAGGTGCTCGCCGGCTGACAAAGCCGTTGCCTCGCGTTCACTCGAAAACGGCGACGCCGGCTTCAAGGGCTTAGGGAGTCGGCGATTTTATTAAGCGCGCCAGGGCCGGGGCCGGGTTTGGTGTTTGTTGAAGATCTCCTGGGCTGTCCGGACGTCTTCCTGGACCTGAAAATCGAACATGCCCACGCAGAGGAAGTCGGCGCCGTTTTGGACTGCGTAGTCGAAGCCTTCCCTGGGCGTGATGGCGCCGGCACCGAGCACCTTGAATGCGACCCACGGGGTTTTCACGCCCGCCATGACCTCGATGGTTTTTTGGGGTGTTTCATCAAACACGCTGTCGTAACGTTCGGCGGGTTTCGCCGACCAGTAATTCTTGCTATTGAACGTTTTCATGTAAAAGTCTGCGCCGACGCCGCGCCGCTCGCATTCGATGACGACGTTGATTTCGTGGCAACTCACACCGGCAATGGCGCCCCGTTTTTTGACGGTTTCGACAGCCTTGGCGATCGCGTCGACCTGGCCGGCGCGCACGAGTTCGTCGCCCATCTGGCCGGTCGTGAACACGCCGACGGCCCCGTTGTCAAGCGACCGGTTGATTTCGCCGGTCAAATCGGCCGGGTTGGTAATCTGGGAGATCCACTGGATGTTTCCGCCTTCGACGTGCCAGTACACGTTGAGCAGGCGCACGGTGTCATCGTCGAGCTTGAGCATGGCCGTATTGACGCCGTTGTCTTCGCACAACCGGAACGTCTCGAAGATTTTCTCGTCGGTGAAATAGTGTTTGAGCAACGGCGAGACGTAGATAAGGTCGCGGCTGTGGGCGTATCCGCTGATGAGGTTGCCGCCGCAAATTAGCCGGCTGATCTCGACGTTGCCGACTTTGGCTTTGGGGAGGTTTGCAGCAGCGGGCGCCGGCGGAGTGGGAGCCGGTTGCCGTGCCGCGGCCTGTGCCAGCGCCATCTCTTCAAAACTCCCCACAAGGCCTAACCCGGACACCGTGGCCGCGGACCGCTTGAGGAAGTCGCGGCGATGGAGATCCTTTTTCATGGTTGCCTCCCTTGTTCATTGCCAGCTACCTGCACCAAGCTTAATAGATTCAACTTGTACGTGTCTATCAGGCGCAGGCACCACCGCGCCTCTGGAGCATTCCTGGAGCGATGACCGAAGACACGAAGTCAGCTTCGTCCAATGAAGCGGCTGGGACGCCGCTTCTACGAGGGCTCTTGCAGGAAGTTTCAAACAAAACCGGGACACCCCCCACAAAAGCCGGGGGGCGTCCCAACTGGTTACGTGTTCTTGAGGTTTTTGACCTGTTTGGCGATGATCAGGTCGATGTATTCGGCGCCCAATTCACGCAGGACATCGACGCCGCGGGTTCTGCCGAACTCGATGGCGGCTTCCCGCGCCCTTCTACGCGCGAGCCGCATCTCTTCCTTCGTGAGCTTTCCGTCTTCCCGCGATTCTTTGATAGACTGGACGTAGGTGCGGTAGGTGAGTTCGACGCCGGCCTCGAGAGCCTCGAGCGCCTCGCCGTACCGTTGATTCCTCGCCCTGCTGTAGAATTCGCTGGAGCGGAACGCCGTCCAAATCGAGCCGAGCAGGGCTGTCACCAGCGTCAAACCCAGGCCCGAACCCAAACTTTCAACAACATTCATGCCTGTTTAACCTCCTTTTTTTATCGGGGAGGCCTCTTCTTTAGGAGACCCCCGCGTGTTCAAGTTGAAAACCAACTCCGTTGCCTCTTGCTTACAGGAACGACCGGACGTCGATGATGTAGCCGTTGACGCCGTCGTCCGTGTCGACGATGCACGTCATCCCCGGCCGCAGGTACAGGCGCGCGACCGGGATGCAGTCGGCGTCGGGATTCGGCGGCGACGGGGAGGAGCTTTCGGCGCCCGTCTTAACGGTGGTGCTCCACGTATCCAAGCGCGCCTGGACGAGGTCAATCCGCGGATTGACACTTGGCGGGCCGATCGCCGGCGAGTCCTCTGCGGCCTGAAGTTTGTACGGGTTTTTGGAGATGAACGCGTAGCCGGGGTTGACTTGCACAATCATCCCGGGCGGCGATTTCGCCGTCACCTGCAAATCGTGTTCGGTGGCGCCGCGCAACACGCCGTTGCCGCCGCCCCACGCGAGGTTGAGCAGGAAATACGCGATCTCCAGCGCCCCTTCGATCCGGTCGTCCCAGAGGTTGAGTTTGAACGAGGCGACCGGCCGTTCCTGAAAGGCCCATGCCGTTTTTGTGTAACTGTTACCCTTGATAGCCATAAGTGTGTCCCTGTTATTCGAGGTGATATCCCATATCCAATCCAACGGAGGCCTCATCGAGCCGGAACTGATAGAGGCTTTTTGCGGGTTCCTGCGCCCGGATCATGAAACTCGCGGGGCCGGCCACCGACCGCAGGGGCGAGGTGAGCTGCGCCGTCGTGGTAATCTGCCGGCCGCTGAACCGGTGCGTCACCTGCTGCACCCGGCCCGTCAGCCGGCCCGCGAAACGCCCGCCCCACTCGCCGTCGACTTCGCGCTCGAGCCGGCGCAGCGCCCCATCGCGCACCTCGACAATATCGCCGACGGCGATGCGCGATTCGCCGCAATAAAAACAGACAAACCCGGTGGGCCGGGGATAGGCGACGTCATCGAGCAAGCCCTCCGCCAGCTTGTCGGCGTCTTCTTCGAACCGAATCGAGTAGTAGGGGAGCGCGGCGGATTGGAACCCGAACTCATCGATACTCCCCTGCCGGTAGTAGGTTTTCTGGATGCCGGCATGAACGGGGTTGCCTTCAAAATAGAATACGTTGGTCAATTCGCGCGATTCCGAGCCCAGCGCCACCCACGTGTTTATCGGGTCGAAACAAACAACAGCATCAGGCCGCGCGGGACAGCGAAACGCGACGGCCATTTCGGGGCTGAGCGACCAGATGCACCCGCCGAGATACGCCAGCGCCGTTAGAATTTCGAGCGCGCCGCCGCTGACATCGAGCGAGGTCAGCGTAGAATCGATCGGCTCGATGGAATCCTGGTGCGGCCCCGCGTAGGAAAAGAAATCTTTGAGTTCAAGCTCGGGTACGAGATACTTTCCGTTTTCCCAGAGATAAACGTCGGCGTGGCCCAGCTCGACCTGCGCCGCATTGAAGCACTTCCCGCCGCCGTAGACCAGCCCCAGGTACCGGCCATAGATGTCGACGCGGTCATCGAACTCGCCCGCGGCATTGCGATGCGGGTTGAGTTCGATATAGTCGATGCCGTGCTCATCAAGGAGGTCCTGGAGTTCCTGTTTGGCGGCTTCGCCTTTCAACTTGTACCCGCTGGCCTCATAAGCCTCATCGGTCCAGCCGGCAACTTCGGGATGGCGGTTGATTGCGTGCGAGTTCCGGCTTGTCTCTTCAGCATCAATGAGCATCATTCGGAGGTCGGGCCAGGCCGCGCCGTCGACAACCAGCCCGGCAATCGTGTCGCCGTCCTTGGCATAGGCCGCCGAGGCGTCCAACCGCGGCGTGCCCACCCACTGCCCTTCACCGATGCCACCCACCTCGAGCTCGTTCCCGGGCAACCGGCGCGCCTGAAACTTCTGATACTCGCGCTGGGCCCCATCGGGATAGCCCGCGTGCTCGACGACGTAATGTATGGGGTCGACGGCCATGTTGATGACGCTCTTGACGATCGCGCTGACGGTCTGGTTGGTGTAACAGCGCGACACATGGGCGTTGCCTTCCCGCGCGGGCCGTTCGGCTTCAATTTCGATCACCTCGTGGAACGGGACGTATCGGTCGAGGATGAGCTTTCGCGTGTCGCTCCACTGCGGCGAGACGCGCGTGATCCTGCCCTGGCAAAACAGATCCCCGTCCACGTACACTCTGACGAGGTAGCCGTGGCCGATGTCGGCGAGAGGCCCCGGCAAAATACCGCGCATGGCGTCGGCGGCGTCGGGCGTGGACCGGGTGGCTTCGAACAGCGGCACGTCGTCAAACGACGCTAGCCGGCGCCCCCACGAGTCGATGATGTCAATTCGGTACGTCATCACCACCACCTGTCGCGCAGCGTGATTGTTACGTTGGCGTGATGCGAGCTGTCGGTGCTGTCGGCCCAGCGCAGCGTTGTCCCACCGGGCGCCACCCGCGGGAAAAAGCCCGTCGTATACGCGGTTACGTCCATCCCCTCGAGTGTTGCCCGCCCCTCGCCACAGTCAAGCACCAGGGTCTCCCCGTCCTGCACAGTCCCGGAGAACAGGATCGAGCGGGTCCCGTCGCTGAACGACGGATTGACCAATGTGCCCGAGGCCACCACGGTCAGAACCGGCAGGGCGCAGGCATTGCCTTGCGTTAAGAGGCCCAATTCGGCTTCCTGGGTGGATATCGGCCATTCGGTTACGCGCGCGTCGACCGATTCTTCAAACGGCGATTTCGCCTCGACGGCCAGCACAAACGATCCCACGCGCGTTGATGGCGAGACATCCCGCGAAAACTGGACGCGCCGCACCCACAGCTGCCGCCCCGCCCGCAGTGACAACGCGGAGCTGTAATCTTCCGCGGATGCCGCGGCAAGTATGGCGTCGAGTTTTGCCTCGACGCCCGCAACGGTTTGTTCGCCGGCGATCACGCCGGAAATCTCGATGCGGCGGCCGTCGCGCCCCCCGACTTCTTCGTGTTTCTCCCGGGCGGACGTGTGCACCTCGTCAAACGTAACGGCCGACAATACGATGGCCATGTCAGGCCTCCCCCAGAACGGGCACCGTGTCCGTGGCGTCCGCCGGCGCAATGGCGGGCCTCGGTTTCAAGAACGGCTCGAGCACATACCACGCCTTTTCTTCAGTCAGCGCGGCCGTTTGGATCAGCGCGTCGAACCGGCGCCCCGCATCGAGATGCTGCCCGCCGATCGTGAGTTGGCGCTGGTCCGCCGCGTCCTTTCCCGCCAGGGCCCGAAACACGTGCGCCCCGGCCAGCAGCGTCTCGCCAACCGCGAGCGTATTCTGGGGCGGCTCGACGTTGAACAGCGGGTCCAGCCGCAGGAGAATCTCCTCGTGCGCAGAGGCGATGCAAACCTCGACAAGCGCCGGCGGAACCAGCGTCTCGTCGTTCAATTGGAATCGCACCCGCACGTCTTCTTCTGTAGCGAAATTGGCCATATCAAATCCTTTCCATCAGGGCGGCGCGGCGGTCGCGTCGCGCCGCCCCGGTTTAGGCGCACCGGACCATTACGTCCAGTCGCTCGCCACCACAACGCGCGCTTTCGGATACACGATCCCGAAATTGGTCACTACCGTCAGATAGGTCCGGTCCCATTGCTGGTTAATGAGCTTGTCGCTCTCGACCAGCAGGTCCTGTTCTGTGAGCTTCTGCGCGGCGTACCCGGCATCGAGAATCGTGAGTCTATTCGCGGGCTGATCTTCCAGAGGGATGAGCCGCATTCCGAGCGGCGTCGGAAATTCACCCGTCTTGACGAAATTGAACAGCACGGCGTCCTTGAACTCGTCCATGTCGAGGATCGCCTTGCACAGTTCCGAGTTCGCCAGCATGTGGGTCGGGGTGAAGTAGTGTTCGAGGGTCAGTTTCAGGAACCCATTGACGATATCGCCGTAGGTCCATGTCCCCGTGGTTTCCGTGTTGACGGTAACAGCCTCGGTGCCGCTCGATCCGTCGCCGCTGATCAGAACCGCCGCGAGCCGGGCATCCAAGCTCCGCCCCAGCCGCTCGCCAATCCGCTGCAAATGGACCCGCAGCATGTCCACCGACATCCGCCGTACCGCTTCGTACGACGCAATCACCCCGCGACCAACCTTCGACAACCGCACGATACGGTCGCCGTACGTCAGTTCCGATTCGGGGATCGCCGCGCCTTCCGCCACCGCCCTCATCTCCGACTCCGCCTCGCTCTCGACCATGTACGGCATGTCGTACGCCGTCCCGTCGATTCGTTCATCGCCCACGATCAGCGAGCGGTACACCGGCTTGCGTTTCATCCCGGCGATAACGGCCTCGCGGACGATGTCCGGGAACAGCCACTTGGCGTTGGGGTCGGACTGGAAAAACCGGTCCACGGTGATCTTGGCCAGGTCCACGCCGAATTCCTGGGCACAGTAGTCTTGCACGTTGGTGCCCAGCGCGCGGAAAAACTGGCTGTGGGTCAGGCCAAGTTGCCCCAGCGCCTCGTACAGTTCGTGGCCGCGGACCGCCGAGAGCCGGTCGGGGTCCTGGCTGAGGAACTTCAGGCGCTCTTTGACAATGCCTTCCTGGTATCCCATGTGTTTGTGGTCCTCCTATAGCAGAACGTGAACCAGGCTGAGCGCCGTGTCCACTTTCACGTTGATGCCCTTGCCGTTGCCGGCCGCGGGCGCCTTCACTGAACCGTCGGTGGCCGATGCCACCACACCGGACACGCCGTCAACCGTTGGCGCCGTGCCCGTATAGGGGAGAATGCAAATGCCGCGAACTTTCACCGGGATGGCCGTGTCGAGGGTGGTGGCCGCGGCGAGCGCCTGGCCAAACACGGGATTTTCCGCGTCCGTTGCATTTGTGATTGTGTAGGGGCCGGTCAATTTCACGGCGTCGCCCTTGGCGATGCTGACCGTACCCGAAGACGGGGTCTTGCACGTGATTACCAACTCCGTTACAACACCCCCCACGTCTCCAAAAGCCATGTTGGTTCCTCCTTAAACCGGCCGGACCATGGCGCCGGCCGGCGGTTGGTTGTGTGTTACTCCCGCACAATCGACAGGGCCGCGCCCGTTCGCTCAGGCTCTTCCTGCAGCCTTTCCGGGCGCGACACCGGCGACGGCGGGTACTTCTGGTCAAACCTCACTTCGTAAGCCCTGAGTTGCGCGTGAATCTCGTCCAGCGACAGCCCCGACAACAGGGTCCGCCAATTCGAGGCGTCAAACGCCGCGCCGTCCAGTTCACGGCCAAGGCCGCACAACCGCTCAACGGCCCTCCGTCGCGCTGCCAGGCCGTCACGGACCAGTTGCGAGGCGGCGGCCGGCTCCACGTTGTGCTCGCGGAGCGTGTTTACGAGGTCGCGGGCCACCGGCGCCGGCAAGCCCGGGACGCGCTCCGCGGTCAGTTGCTTCACGCCGTGCGCCCCTTTGAGCAGTAGGGTGCGGGTGCCTCCGCCGGGCCGGTTCTGCAGCATGTATAGTCCCGCGTCCACGCATTCGGCGTCCGCGTCGCAATCCAGCCAGCGCAACGCGTGCGGCGCCTTTTCCGTAGCCCACGGCCGCCCCTCGAGCGACGGGCCCTCAATACGCCAACCCATCAGGTAGCCGTCCATCTCGATGCGGAGGTCCAGGTGCGGGCCGTCTTGGTCGTGGTGTTTGTGCAGGATAAACCGGCCGTCAACGTGATCCAGCGAGTCGACGTTTGGCGTTTCTTCCAGTGTCAATCTCCAGTACATGTCATTCCTCCGTAGACGCCCCTCGACGACGAGGGGTAGTCACTTTTTGAAAAGCTGTTGCGCCAGCATCACGATCATTCCGGCGAGGTTGCCGATCAGCAGCAATACGCCGCGCGCCAGGGTCGCCTCGAGCCGGCGCACGCGCTCCTTGATCTCGCCAAGGTCCTCGCGCAAGTTTTGAAACTGCAGCGTGTACACCATTTCGTACCTGCATTTCCCGGGTTCCTCGTTCATGGCCCCTCCTGTTTTGCATTCCGCGCTAGTTGTTTGCGCGGCAGATTTCAATCCAGAGCGTTCCGTCATAGAAGAGTTCCAGCGTGTCCGGCGAACAGCCCGCCCAGCTTCCGGCCAGCCTGAAATTGCCCGAATCCTGGATGACGCAGTCACAGTCGCCGCCAATGACCAAAATGCGTTGCCCCGCTACACCGTCTGACAAGCCGGTGATGTTGTTGCCGGTCGTCCACGTGTTGGGAATCTTGAATACGTTGCCCGACGCCACGCTGGGCGAGGGCGTGTCCGCCGGCCACGTCGTCATGGTCGTGTCGGTCATCACACCCGCTACGGTCAGCCCGCTGAACCGCGCCGTCGATGGCGCGGAAGCCCCGATCGGCGTGTTGTTGATCGACCCGGACCAGACCGTGATGGCATCGCTTATTTGCGCGTCCGTCAAGCCGCTGCCAACCTTGTTGGCCGGGAGCAGCCCCGCCACTTCCGACGTAGCAAGGTCCACGGCATTAGTTGTGGAATCCGCGGCTTTGAATTTAGCCGCGGTGAGCCAGGCGCCGGCGGTGTTGCTGGTTGGCGGGCTGCTGCAGATCCTCAACCCGGTCCCGTCGTCGGCTGCAAACAAGTAGCTGGGCGTTCCGTTGCACGAATAGAAACTGATGTACCCGGGTGCGGATCCCGAGTTGTAATTGTAGAGGGCCAGTGTCCCCTGGGCGGGCTCTATGCCGGCGCGTCCTGCCTCGATGCTCCCGCTCCAGACGGCCAAGTCATATGCAATCGAGAAACTGCCCGTTCCCGCGTTGAACTGCAGAATCACGCCCGGCTCGTACGTCCCGCCCCACCCCGAAAGCTGGAGCACGCCAAGCAGGCTGCTGCTCAACTTCCAATAGTCGACGGTATAGTCGTACGCATGGGGCGTATGGAGGTAGATGGCGCCGGCTTCTGTGTCGTTGTTTCCATAAACGTGCAACCTGCCGGCTGTGGTGTCTTCCTGGCCGGCTTCGAGTAGCTCGCGCCCGGCCAGTTCGGAAAATACCCCGGATTCACCTGCCACCTGGCCCTCGTCCGCGGTCAGGCCGTTGCATGTGATCACCCCGTCCGTGCTGATATTGCCGGCCTTGTCCAGGTCGGCGCCGCCGTCGGCTGAATCGCCGAAGCCTCCGCCAATCCGAAGTTCCTCAAGGTAGCGCGGCGACGCGCCTATGGCCAATACAAACAGCCCGCACGCCACTATGGCAAAAATGCGCTTTTTCATGGGGCGCCTCTCCTCACTCGTCCGCCCAGACGGTTTTTGACCACAGTTCTACAGGCCGGTGAAACGCCTGCCGCCCCGCCTCGAGCGCCGCATCCAGCGGCAGCGCGCCGGATCGACCCGCCCCCGCGGACCCGGCTTCCAGCAATTGGGCGTTGGAGGGCCGCGGCACGAACACCGTGCCCTGCGATCCCGTGGGCACCACGGAACCTTCAAGCACCTCGAGCACGTCCCGCATCACGTAATGGCACACGGCATCCCCGTACGTCCGGCCCGGCACGTGGTCGCACGTCCGCAGGTCTTTGCCGCAGATCGCGCACTCCGGCGTCCTGAACGAGAACCCGATTGACGTTTCCCGGTACACGCCCCCTTCGATGTTCAGGATGAAGCTCTCGTTCTCCGGCGTCCGCAGAACATACACGTCCGGGCGAACCGACAGCCATTGCCGCGCCTCATCGTTGTGCAGCGACGATCTGAAAAACGTACCACGCGGCAGCGTCCCGCGAAGGTCGTGGCGCTCCATGAGCGGACGGCCCGGCACCATCCGGTTGATCTTTTCGAGCTCTTCGTCCGGAAACCGGCTGAAGTGGCGGTCCATCTGGTTATGGCAGAGGTCCATCGTGAAGACGACAAACTCGTCCATGGCCAGCGGCCGCAACGCAAACGCGTTAACTTGCGCCAGCAACACATCGCCGTCCGCCGGGCCCGTGTCGCCACCGGCCGCCGAACCCGGCCGCGAACCCGCCCTCATCCCAACTACATAGCCGTCACGGCTGAAGATAAACGGTTCCAAATCCATTGGGTTTCTCCTTGTTTTGTTGCATCTCAACTTGCTCCGGTTCATTTCATCCGATTCCCAGAGTTTTGGCCGCCCCCGCGTGATCCAGGAAGCCGGCGTCGCGCAGGGCGGTTGCATTGGCGATTTCACGGCTGCGCGCCATCGCCTCTTTGAGCACGTCGACGGTCCTGTTCGCGCGCATGTTTACACGGGCGCGGGCCTCACCCCACATCAGCGAGAGCTCAAAGTTGTAGAGCCGCTCCAGGATGCGTTTAACGCTCCGGTTCACGGCTTCGACCTGCCGGTTGATGATTTCGAATTGGGCGGTGCCGTAGGTTTCGGTGGTGCCGTAGTTGCGGCCAAGAAGGATCGGCATCAGATGCATCCCCGTAATGACCTGCTCTTCGACCGCCTTATGGTTGTCGTAGAACACCTGCGCATGCTGATCCCCCCGAACCACGTCGATCGAAACATTGTCGTACGTGACCAGGTTTTGATCGCTTTCAATGCCTGTCACTTTCGCCCTAAGCTGCTCGAAAGTTTCCTGTGTGCGTTGCGCGTACGCTTCCGGCGATTCCCCGCGCTGGCGTTCATCCGGCGCATACTTCACGTGCAGTTTTGACCACCCTGCGTTGTGAGTGGCCTTCGCCATGTCTGCGATCAGCCGCTGCTGGGTCTTCACCACGAACGGAATGCAGCGAAGCATCGACCGGCCATACGGGTTCGTCCCATCTCTGTCCAGGCCCACGTAGATAAACCGGTCCGTCGGGAGCCGGACCTCGTTGCCCTCGTGGATCTGATACGCCTGGAGCGAACCCCGCTCACGCCGGAACCGCACCGTCCACACATCCACCGGCACCACGTCCCAGATCGATTCCCGGCTTTGAGAGAGCACCATCTCCATCGCCGCGGCGCCGTACGTGAAAAGCGACGCCAGGAAAACGTCCAGAAGGCCGTCCATGCCCCTGTCCCCGCCGTTGACTCGGACATCCAGGTCGTGAAGCAGCCGTTCCGCACGCCGTTTCGCGATGTCCGACGACGCCTCAAGGATCTCGATGTCATACCCGGTTTGGCATAGCCGCTTCCAAGTCCATACCGCGTCCGAGATGTCCGGGATCGCGTCGCGCAGGTAGCGATAAACCTGGAACATGAAAAACGGCGTTTCGTTTGGCAGCCTCACAAAACCGTCCAAATCCGCACCCAACCGAAATCCAAGCCCGGAGGAGTCCTCGGGGATGGAAGCGGCGGTGCGGAACGTGTGTGCGGACATACCGCCCGCAGTACGCGCTTGGGGCGCCCGCCGCGGGCTTTTGGTCGCCCGGCCCATCAATCGCTCGAACCAATTTGCCATTGTGTTAACCCTCATTTGCGTTTCAACTCCCTCTGTTTTATATAGCCCGGGTTGTTGTCGTTTTTTGGGGTGGTTTCACCCCATATCGGCCTCGGAAATATTTTTGGGACCCCGCGCCCGCCCCCGTTGAAAATCCACGGATCCTATCTATATAGTGCGGCCTGTTGTCGGTTTTTGGCCTTGGAAATCTTTTTTCATGTTCGGGCGAAAAAGACGCCGGCGAGAGCAGATTCGGAGCCGGCCGTTCCCCCTGGAATGGCACGAGTCTCTCCTCAAAAACGTGGCCTATTACCGGGCGCTCCCGCCCCGGGACCAGCTCGAGATCCAGGGCCACGTGATGGTGTTGCTGGCCGAAAAGAACTTTGAAGGGTGTGGCGGCCTGGCGCTGACCGATGAGATCAAAGTGATCATTTCCGCCTACGCCGCCATACTCCTGCTGCACCGAACAACCGACTACTACCCCCGGCTGGACACCATCCTCGTATACCCTTCAGCGTTCATCGTCGAGACAAAGGTTCCGGGGCCGGGTTTCGAACTGGAAGGGGAAGAGGTGAGGCTTGGCGAGGCGTGGCAACGGGGCGTCGTGATATTGTCCTGGGACAGCGTCCGCAACAGCTTCCGCAACCCGCGACACGGATACAACGTGCCCCTGCACGAGTTCGCCCACCAACTCGATATGGAAAACGGAGCCGCGGACGGGCTGCCCGCGCTGGACGACGCGGAGTTGCGCGCCCGGTGGCCGGAGGTGCTCAGCGCCGAGTATTCAAAACTCGCCGACGACCTCAACCACAACCGGCCCACGCTCATCGATGAGTACGGCGAACAAAGCCCCGCCGAGTTTTTTGCCGTTGTCACCGAGCTGTTCTTTGAGCGCCCCGCCGCCCTCAAGCGGCGCCACCCGCGCCTTTACGAGGTCTTACAGGCTTATTACGCCCAGGACCCAGCCGCCGTCTTGTCGCGACGCGACGAACCGAACGGAGACGTGTAAGAGGAGAAGGTTTTGAAGAAAGAAACCATGTCGCCGCAAGAACGGTGGCTCGCCGTTCTCAACCGGCAATCGCCAGACAGAGTCCCGATGGACATTTGGGTCACTCCCGAGGCCGCCGAAAACCTCCAGCGCTACCTCGGTTGTGACTGGGAAGGCGTGCTGAAGCGGCTCCATATCGACACGCCCGTCACGGTCGCCGGCAGGTACATCGGGCCGCCCCTCGAAGACGGCGCCGACATGTGGGGCGTGCGGTGCAAGCGGGTCGACTACGGCACGGGCGCATACGACGAGGCGGTAAACGCACCGCTGGCCCGCTACCATTCCGTGGACGAAATCGCGGCCGCGTTTAGGTGGCCTAGCCCGGACTGGTTCGACTACGCCCATATCCCCGACCAAATCAAAGGAAAAGAAGACCAAATCATCCGCGGCGGCGGATCGGAACCGTTTCTGCGGTACAAGACGCTACGCGGAGACTCCCAGGCATTCATGGACCTCATCGAGCACCCGGATATCGTTCATTACTGCCTCGATAAGATGTTCGAGCTGTGCTACCAGGACACGCTCAGGATCTTTGAAACCATCCCCGGCCGCGTGTCAATCACCTACGTCGCAGAAGACCTGGGCGGGCAGGATGGCCTCATGTACTCGCCCGGCCACGTCCGCCAATTCCTGTTTCCCAGAATGAAACGGATGGCGGAACTGACGCACCAAGCCGGGTCCTTTGTGTTTAACCACTCCGACGGCGGGTTTCGCGAAGTCATCCCGGACATTATCGACCTCGGCGCGGACGTCCTGAACCCGATCCAATGGCGGTGCCGGGGGATGGACCGCGAAGGACTCAAACGCGACTTCGGCGGCAAGCTGGTCTTCCACGGCGGCGTAGACAACCAGCAAACCCTGCCGTTTGGGTCGCCGGACGACGTGCGGAACGAGGTCATCGACAACTACGCCATCCTCGGCTCTGGCGGCGGCTACATCCTGGCCCCGTGCCATAACATACAGTCCATAACACCCCCGGAGAACATTGTCGCCATGTACGAGGCCGGCTACGACGCGGGCCGGCTATGAACGGCCTGGTGAAAAAGGGTTTTGTTTTTCCCGCTGCTCATCTATAATGTCGCCTCGTAACCTGTAACCGGGGAGGATTGGGGTTTATGGTCGACGATTCTAAGTCTGCGACGCTGGGCGACGAGCTCGTCCGGCAAGACGTAATCACGCGCGAAGAACTGGCCAATGCCCGAGCCCGCGAGGCCGAAACCGGAACGCCGTGGTACAGGCAACTGCTCCAGGGCGGCAAGCTCAATTTCTCGCTGCTCGAAGATCTTCTCAAACACGAGTTTCACCCCAAATCGATTCGCGACGAACACGAAACCCTCGGCCAGACGCTCGTGAAAATGAAAAGCCTGTCCGACCAGCAACTCAAAGAGGCCCTGGCCGAGCAAAAACGAAGCGGCCGGCTGCTCGGCAACATCCTGCTGGATCGCGGCCACGTCACGCGCAAGAACATCACGATGGCGTTGAGCAAGCAGCACGGGCTCGAGTTTACCGAACTCGCGCAGACCCCCAGCGAACCCAAGGCGCTCGAAGCTGTGCCGGAGAACATCGCCAAGAAAAACAAGATGCTGCCGATCCGGCTCGAGGGCGACAAGCTGACGGTTCTGATATCGAGCCCGCAGGATCGGGAATCGCTCCGCGACCTCGGCATCCTCCTCGGCAAACGGATTTATCCAATCTTGACTACGGTCGATGATATACGCACCGAAATAACCGCTCGGTACAAAAACGCCAAGCTGAACGTAGCACGGACTCAGCCGGCTCCCAAAACCTCCACGCGCGCGGCCGGCTCCAAGGCGCCCGTAGTTCGGGCCTCAGCCGCTACCACGCCCGTGACCGCAAAGGAAGAAGTCGTACGACGTGCCGAAATGAAGAAGGTCGAGGAGAAAAAGATGGAACCCGCCGCATCCGTCAAGAAGAAAAAATCGCTTCAGACCATAGCCCAGGAAGCTTCCGGCATGCCCGTCATAAAGCTCGTGACAACCATCATTGAGGGCGCGGTCAATTCCGGCGCGACGGACGTTCATCTGGACCCGCAAGATCCCGAGATGCGCGTGCGGTACCGGATCGACGGCATTTTGCACGACGTCATGAGCATCCCCGGCGAGGTCGAAAACGCGGTGATTTCGCGCATCAAGATCATGTCCGATATTGACATCACGGAGACGCGACACCCGCAGGACGGGCATATCAGCATGGAAATCGGCGGGATGGAATATGACGTCCGCGTAGCCACCCTGCCAACATTCCTTGGTGAGCGGGTTGTGTTGCGGTTGCTCGACCAGTCATCGGTCCTGTCGGGAATCAGAGACCTCGGCTTGGAGGTCGAAGACGAAAAGACCCTGCTTCGCGTAATCAACCAGCCATACGGGATGATCCTGGTGACGGGCCCCACGGGCAGCGGCAAAACCACCACCCTTTACGCCGCCCTCAACCAGAAGAACGTTTTGACCGACAGTATCGTGACGCTGGAAGACCCGGTGGAATATCAGTTGTCAGGAATAAACCAGGTGCAGATTGATACCGACATTGACCTTACGTTTGCCAGCACGTTGCGCGCCGCCTTGCGCCAGGACATCGACGTGCTGCTGGTGGGCGAGATTCGGGATCCAGAGACGGCCTACATTGCCATCCGGGCGGCTATGACGGGCCACCTCGTATTCAGCACGCTGCACACAAACGACGCGGCAGAAGCCGTCACGACCCTCCGCAACATGGGTGTGCCTTCTTACCTTATCGCAAGCGCGCTCACAGCCGTAATTGGCCAGCGGCTCGTCAGGCAAATCTGCCCGCAGTGCAAGAGTACATACAAACCATCAAAGGGCATCCTCAAATCTATCGGGTTACCCGAAGCAACCAAGAACCTCTATAAGGGCGCCGGCTGCGAACATTGTTACCACACCGGCTCGAAAGGCCGAACAGGCATTTTTGAAATGTTTGAAGTCACTCCTGAATTGCGTCGCTTAATCGCCGCCGACAGGCCGATCGAGGAAATTGTGAAGGCCGCAAAACTAAAAAATATGGCTGACCGGTGCAAGCTCAAAGTCGAACGCGGCGAGGTAGCTCCTGAAGAGTTCTTGCGCGTGATAAGGCTGTAAAAAGCGTGAAAAATCTACAGAAGCCATATAGATTGCTTTTGACTACAACCTCTGGTAGTATGGCTCGAAACTAGCCGTATTCCCGTATGTTGATAACCTGTGGATAAGTCCACGGTTCACCTGAAATTTGAATACGTGATCACATCAGTAGTTCCAACCCAATCCACTGAAACGACTGGTTTTACTATTTGTCGTTGACGTGAGTTCCAGTTTTTATTAGTTAAGCTTAACAGCCTGAAGAACAAGAGGTTAGATAACTTGGCGTTCCACGAAAATCAGGTTGACCAACCTAGTCTGAAAAATCGGATAGCAGGGTGTGATTAAGATGTGAACTTCAGATGCAACCTATTCAAACTCAACAAAAATTGCAGTGTGGATAACTAACAGAATCACCTGTGGAACATGTTATAGAACCAAGTGTGGAAAACGCGTGAAGGTACAGGGAACAACAAAGGTTTCTATCCACCATGAGAAAGGTTAAACAACGTTCGACTCTTAAAGAGATCAGTTAGCTGTGGATAAGACATCAACGCAACGACAAGTTATTCATATATTTTCCACAAACTAACATACATCACAACAGACACTTAATACGTTTTCCAACAGTTTCCACTACCTACTACGAGTACTACTTAATTTAAATATAATAAGAGAATAGCTAGGGAAAAGTTTCCAAACAGGAGACATGGAGACTTCAGCATGAAGATCAGGATACCCCGCCAAGACCTTCTCGATACTGTCAATAAAGTAAAGACTGTGGTGTCGCCAAAATCCGCGTTGCCTATTTTGTCGCATATTTTGCTTGAAGCGAAAGATAGCACGTTGAAATTGTCAGCTACCGATTTGAAGGTTAGTATCGAATGTACAGTTGATTGTATGGTAGACGAACCCGGGTCTTTGACGGTTTCGTCTCAGCGGTTGTCGATGGTTCTGTCAGAACTTCCGAATGAGGAGATCATGTTGGAGCTGGGCGAGAGTAATGTTATCTCGCTGATATGCGGAAAGATCCACACTAAGTTGTTCAGCATGGCGGCAGAAGAATTTCCGCCGATTCGGAGCTTTGAGAATATTGAGCCGTTGGCTCTTATGCAGCCGATGTTGAGAAAGATGTTCGCACGAACGTCGTTTGCGATTTGCTCGGATCAGGCACGGTATAACCTTACTGGCTTATTGATTGAGTTGCACGATGGAAAGCTGACGACTGTAGCAACCGATGGGCGGCGCATGAGTCTTTGTATGGAAACAGAGGGGATTTCTGATGGCATTCGGTTGAAAATGATTGTGCCTGGCAAAATGATTGCCGAGCTTGAACGCCTGCTTGGAAGTGATGGAACTGTCAATGTTTATTTTGATGAAACGCAGGCGGCATTCTCGTTTGGGTCAGTACGGCTGGTAACGGCTCTGATAGAGGGCAACTTCCCCAACTATGAAGTGGTTGTACCAAAGAAGCATGATAAAGAAGCCGTCATCAATGCGGCGCGCTTTACTGAAGCTGTCCGAAGAACGCGTACGATGACCAACGAGAAGTTTAACTCTGTCCGGTTCACGCTGGAAAGCGGCAACTTAATGCTCAAGGTAGTCACGCCTGAAGTTGGCGAGTATCAGGAAGAAACGCCAATCGAGTATGAAGGCGAAAAAGTAGAGATCGCTTTTAACCCGGACTTCCTGCTCGATGTACTTCGGCATGTTGATTCGGAAATGGTCTGCTTGGTTTTCAAAGACTCCATGAGCCCGGGTGTCTTAAAGCCATTTACTGAAGCGCCCGATACTTATATAAATGTCATTATGCCAATCCGGCTATAAGTTCAAAAATAGAAGTCTCTATTGCGGCCCGCTCGATAGAGTTGCGGTCGCCTTCCCGTTGTTGGCGCTTTTTAATCCCATCTGATAAAGTACATTTCTCTACAATGTGGAGGATCACATGATGTCAACAACAAGAGCTATTCTTTTCCTGGCCGCGTTGATTTCGCTGAATTGGACTGCGGCAGCGCAGGACAACCCGCTAAAGTTTGAGAAGACGCGGATAGGTACCGTTACCTATGAAGCATGTAGCGTTTGCGATGTAGATAAAGATGGCGCGTTGGATATCGTATCCGGCGAATATTGGTTCCAAGGGCCGCAGTTCGACAAGTCACACAAAATTTGCTCGATAAAGCCTGTTGATGATTATTTTGACGACTTCAGCGACTACCCGCTCGACGTCAACGGCGATGAATACCTCGACATCGTATCGGGCGGGTGGTGGGGCGGCACTCTCCAATGGCGCGAAAACCCAGCCGGCAAAGACACAGAATGGACGGTTCATGACGTAGCCGTGACCGGCAATATCGAGCGCGGCTGCTTTTGGGACCTCGATGCCGATGGGACGGTTGAGGCGGTTCCAAATTGTCCTGGGAAACCTTTCCTCGCATTCAAGCTCGTTCGCGATGCCGCGGGAAAACCCCAGGGCCGGTTTGATCAATTCACAATAGCAGGTCGACCACAAGGTCACGGGCTTGGATGCGGCGATATCGCCGGCAACGGGCGTGCCGACCTCGTAACCGCCGACGGCTGGCTCGAAGCACCGGAGAAACCGTTTGCATCTGAGTGGACATGGCATCCGGAGTTCAACCTCGGCAGCGCCAGCGTGCCCGTGCTCGTCTACGACGTCAATGGCGACAAGTTGAACGACCTCATCGTCGGCCAGGCGCACGATTATGGGCTGGCGTGGTGGGAGCAACAGAAAGGCGCCGACGGCACACGCGCGTGGGTCAAACACGATATCGACCCGGAACGGTCGCAATACCACGACATGCAGCTTGTAGATATCGACAACGACGGGCAAGTCGAACTCATTACCGGCAAGCGGTACCGCGCACACCAGGAAAACGACCCCGGATCGCTCGACCCGCTCGGCGTGTACTACTTCGAGATCAACGGCGGCAAATTCGACCGCCGCACGATCGACTATGGGCCCGCGGGACAGGCCAGCGGCGTGGGCATTTACTTCTGGGTGGAAGATATCGATGGGAACGGCTGGAAAGACATCGTCGCGCCAGGAAAAGACGGATTGTTCCTGTTCAAGAACCTGGGAAACAAGTAGCTTTAGAGACTTGGATGCATAATATTTAACGATGATAATATTTGTATCCACAACCACTTGACTTTCACCCTCCGGCTGGATAGGCTTTTTGAAGTACACGCGCCAGAATGCTTTACGTGTTCTTGTACTCGACGAAACCAAGAGAGGGGATGTCCATGTTTCTCGCCAAGTCTTTGCATACTGCCGCCGTGATTGCCGCGTTGCTTCTGGCCCTGGCGATGGTAGGCTGTCCGCCGCCAAGCGGCGAAGGTGAGGGCGAAGGCGAAGGTGAGTGGGAAGGCGACACCGAAACCATCATGCTACCGGACAGCGTTCCGCTGGAGATGGTGTGGATTCCCGGGGGAACGTTCATGATGGGCCGGTATCCGGGCGAGCAGGGTAGTTATGATTGGGAAGATCCGCA
>JAPLKX010000777.1 GCA_026387845.1 Candidatus Hydrogenedentota bacterium
CGCCGTGGCCGAATTCGTCGCCGGCCTGAAGCAGGAGGCGCTTGTCGGCAGCAAGATGGCCCGCAGTGCAGTCCTCCAGCAATTGACCGTCATCGGCGAGGCGGCCGCGCGCCTGAGTCCGGATTTTAAGCAGCGGCACCCGGAGACCGAGTGGGGCGACATCGTGGCCTTCCGCAACATTGCGGTCCATGCATATTTCAGTGTGGACTGGCCCACCGTTTGGGTGGCTGCCACGGACGACGCTCCGGCCTTGCGCAAAAAGGTGGCGGCAATCCTGGCGGCCGAGTTTCCCGATGTGCGGCCCGCAAAGCAAGACGACTGAGACGGGCGGCCCCGCTCGGCTCGTGTAACTCAGGACCCGGCGCGGCGGGCGGGCTGATCATCCGCCTTCGTCCACCGGGACTACGGCGGACAGGTGCGTCGGTCGGGCCGGGTCTATGAGCAATAGCGGCGGGTGGCGTTGACGCCGTGACCCGCCGGACAATCGATTATGCTCCACCTTTACTGCCCCGGTTACGCAAGGCCCGCCGGGGGAGTACCGTTAGTCAAAGGGGGGGGCCGTCACCAGACTTATGCGCCTCGGCTGGCGCGGACGCAAAAGAGGAACCGGAATGTATTGGCAAAGGCCGAATTTGCTGTGTATGTTCCCTGGGTAGATGCGGGATCGAGTTGCCAGCGGGTGAGTAATTTGTCCTCAACCGCAGACCGGCCAGTGTTCGCAGTCCGGTCGGCTGGCATTGAGGCCATCGCAGGGGCTTTTATGCCGATCCGCATGAGACGCCAGGATAAATCATGGCATGGCGCGCAAGTGGCTGAGGCCAAAGGGATTACCGCGGCCATGGGAGATGGATCAAGGGCGTTGTATACGGACAGGAAACCAAAGTTGCGCATCTTATGCGTGTCCATCTAATTATTGGTCTCTGGAAGCATGTGGGAGGAATCATGAACTTGACTGATCTTTTAGAGGATTTGCGGCTTGCCGTCCAGAGCCTCGATCAATCGCTTCGACGGATACGGGGCGATTCATCTGGCGCCTTTTCACGTAAAGAGGCGAAGCAGATCGAGTCTATGTTGACAGCCTGCTTCTGGAAAGCCTTGCCCTACTTCGTCGAAGGGTCGAGCCGCAACCCTATCCACCACAATACTCAGGTCTTGGACAACATGGTGCAGATTGCACTTGGGCAGAAACTTAAGTATCGCGAATTCAAAATCTCAGTTCTTCTAGCCTTGCTGCATGACATTGGCAATGCCGTCTCGCAACGGGAGAAGGTCAAGACTGATCAAGTCGAGAGGGAAGCCAATCAAGGAAAGGCCAGGCAGTTGGCGTTCAAGGCCATATCATTCCGGCTGGAGCACATGGATCGTGCTCCAGAATTGATTGCTGAGCTGACGAACTCACTGATTGAACGTGACGCGCTCGGCGGCGATGATGTGCACCTGATCTGCAGAGCCGTTCTTGTGCATGACTATCCGTCAATTGAGGAGATCCTGCGCGCCCTGTCACTGCCCGAGAGGCATTAGGTAAGCTCCGATCCAACGTAAAGAAGCACAAGAAGGAGTTTCGGCTGTACAGGCGCGTTGGAAAAAGCGGTGGGTTTATCAACGGTACGCTTTATCGCACCAAGAAAGGATACTCAATGTACCTTAGGTTCCAGAAGTTGCTAAATAAAAAGTGGGGAGATATGCCGAAAGAAAGTGTTGTGGGATAGTGAATCACTGACGAAGGGTGTGGAGAAGTATCGCCCTACCAAAACAAGAGGCGGCACAGGTAAGCGTGGCGCGCTATTATGCGTCGCTCATTCACACGGGTGACGTTACGGCCAGAAGAGATTACCGGGGGTGGCCCGTGGCGGCCAAGAACTGGACGCGAGTCGGCTGCTCAAGGAACTCGACCGTGGTGCCCATCTCAGTGGGGAGCAGGGCCGCGTAGTGCCTCCGGCATATCTCCGGTGAGTTCCCCATCAGCGTAGCAATCTTGTACAGGCTCTCTCCCTTC
>JAPLKX010000093.1 GCA_026387845.1 Candidatus Hydrogenedentota bacterium
TGGCGATCAGCGTGAACACCAGGTTTTCGAGCGGGAAATGCTGCTTGATCACGCGGCGGGCGTCGGCCGCCGTGACGGCGTCGACCCGGACGTAGAGTTCCCGGACCGTCATCGTCTTTTTGTTATACGAGCGAGGCGGGAATTGGTTCCCAGAGAATGCTTGTGGAGATGGCGACTTGGCGGGCCTGGCGGCTCAAGCAGCCTCAGCTTTCCACTCGCCGCGTGCCACTCGGAGGCCGAGCCGCAAAGGCTTCGGACGGAATCTCGCAACTCGTTTAAGAACTTCCGGGGGACGGGGACAGACGGGGCGTTTCCCGCGTTCTCCTGGTTTTCCCGAGAGAGAATCCGGCTGTCCCCTCCACCCTGTCGCCGTCTCCGTCATTGACGGAAAACGTCCCGTCGGCCGTCCCCGGTTTCCCCCCGGTTTCCGCCTTTCTACCTCAGCTGCGAAGGCAGTTTCTCCATTCGCAACTCACATGACCGCGACGGATTGGTTGTCGCTGATAGCGACGAGCATCTTCAGGACTGGCGAGTTCGGCGAGATCTCGTCAAACGACCAGAAGCGGAGCTCTTTCGCGCGCTCTGTCAGGCGAGTCACCATCGGCCCGATGAGCCCGGTCTCAATCGCCGCCTCGAAATGATTCTGAACAGCGGCGCGCAAATTATCGATTGCCTCTTCGAGCGTCTGCCCGAACACGGCCACCGCCACGTCTTCAGCCGACCCGTTCCAAACACCGTCCTCGTTCCAGAACCGGCACAAGACAGGAAGGCTTGTTTGCTCACTCTGTCCCATCAGACCCGCTCCTCTGCGCTGCGTCACTGTAAAGCATAGTACCATCGGGAGCGGCCAGAGGGATCATGAATGTCCCGAACGAAAAGCGGAACGAAAAGCGGGAAAAAGCGGACAGACACGCGGACACGCGGGGACGACACGCGGGGACAGACGGGAGGTTCCCTCCTGAACACGGAAATGCGGTTAGGGTGAACCCCTTTCGTGAGACACGAAGTTAAGGGGGTAGTCGCCGTTCGCTGAAAAATCATTGCACGGCGGGGTTGTTGTTTCCCCCGGTCCCCCCCCCGGTTTTCCCCAGCGCATGGGCTCGGTTGCCCTGCGGGAGCACCCGCGCGGTCGCCGGGGCGACCGCGCGGCTCTGGTGCCGATTCAAACATTTCTAAATGGTCCCAGGCCTGGCCGCTCAAGCAGCCTCAGCTTTCCACTCGCCGCGCGCAACTCGGAGGCCGAGCCGCAGAGGCTTGGGGCGGGCTCTCGCGACTTGTCTAAGACCTTCCAGGGGCCAAGCGGGTGCCGCTGGCCGATTGGCAACGATCATTCGCAGCAGCCTGTCCGCGACCGCTCCCATCGGCATGCTTCCGTTTTCCCAGCGGGAGACAGTTTCCCGCGCCGCACCCATGTGGGCGGCGAACTCCGCGCCCGACCACCCGATATGCTTGCGCAGGAAACGAATCTCGGCTGGCGTGAGCCGCTCCCGCTTTGAAATAACGGCGTGAGCGATCGTCCGGTGCAGATCCTCGATGCGGGGTATGGCAACCTCGTACTCACCGCAGTTTCCGCAGCGGCTCACCTGAACGCCTTCCAGGGTAATCCCCGGCAGCCCAACCGCGGCATAACGGTAGTTCTCCCGCTTCGTTTTCATCCGGCTTCCACACGCCAAACAGGTTGTCACTTCACCCTCCACGCTGTTGCCACCACCAGCGTCTGTTCAGACCGAAAGGCGACCACCGCGTAGGCCTTGGCCGTCCGCACCCGATACCGCCAAGTTCCCCGCCCCATCTCTGGGGGCTCGACGACGCCGGAGCGAAGGACGCTGAGGATATCGGGCGCAATCAGGCCGTCCTTCTCCATCTCCTCCAACGCGTGCCCGGAGAACCGAACCGTTCCGCTGGCCACAATGGAGCGGATCAGGCGACTAGCCGCCGCACGGTCCAGCGGTTCATTCACCATTGTACTATAGTCACTTGTTGATGTTCTGTCAATGAGACAACCTGCTCGGTCCAAAAACAGGGAACGCTAAGCGCCCTTCCCGGATTGAACCACAAAGACACAAAGAGCACCAAGTTCACGAAGCAGTGATTGTCAGTGGCTTTGTGGTGAATGGCGCTCAAAAGCCCGGGGCGGTGATCGATTTTGTCTGGATGTCGGTGGCGTATTTCTTGGCCAGCGGCGCGATTTCCGAGGCTTTGGCAATCAGCGTGAACACCAGGTTTTCGAGCGGGAAATGCTGCTTGATCACGCGGCGGGCGTCGGCCGCCGTGACGGCGTCGACCCGCGCGTAGAGTTCGTCCACCTCGCCGCGGTCCAGTCCATACAGTTCCAGCTCCGCCAGCAACCCCGCCAACTGGTCGTTGGTCTCGATCCTGGTCGGGAACTGCCCCTTGATGTAGTTCTTGGCCGAAGCCAACTGCTCTTCGCTCACGCCTTTCTCGTGCAGTTCTTTCAGAACGGCGAGCGCCATGTCGAGCGCCTTTTCGGTGGAGGCGTTGCGCGTATAGGAAGCGATCGCGAACGGCCCCGCCTGCCGGTACTGCGCAAACGAGGAGTTGGCCCCGTACGTGAGCCCGGAGCGGATGCGCAGCGCCGAGTTGATCATCGAAGTGAACCGCCCGCCAAACAGCGTATTGACCACGCGGATGGCGACCCGGTCGGGGTGGGTCCGCGAGACGCCCACGTTGCCGATGCGGAAAAAGGTCTGGGTGGAATCGGGCTTGTCTACCAGGAGCAGGCGGCGGCCGGTGGCCGGCTTG
>JAPLKX010000292.1 GCA_026387845.1 Candidatus Hydrogenedentota bacterium
AAAGTACCTCACGATTGACGATCTGCTCGAGGTCTTCAAACGCATGATCGGCACCGGCCTGATCGGCGGAAAGAGCGTGGGGATGCTGCTGGCCAGAGCGATTCTCGAAAAATCCACCGAGGGCGCCAGCAAACCGTGGAGGGAACTGCTCGAGGTCCACGACTCGTTTTTCATCGGCTCGGACGTGTTCTACACCTACCTTGTAAGAAACGGCGTGTGGTGGGTGCGGCAAAAACAGAAAAACCCCCATACGTTTCTCGAAGGATCGGAAACCGGGCGGCAGCGAATCCTGAGCGGCAGCTTCCCGGACTATATCGAGCGGCAGTTCGAGGAAATGCTCGATTACTTCGGCCAGTCGCCCATCATCGTGCGATCCTCGAGTCTTCTGGAAGACAACTTCGGAAACGCCTTCGCCGGCAAGTACGACAGCGTGTTCTGCGCCAACCAGGGCTCGAGGCACAAACGGCTCGAAGACTTCATCTCCGCCGTCAGGACCATCTACGCCAGCACCATGAGCGAACGCGCACTCACCTACCGCGCACGGAGGAACCTCCTGCACTGCGACGAGCAGATGGCCCTCCTTGTTCAGCGGGTTTCGGGCGGTATCCACGGCAGTTATTTTTACCCGCACATCGCGGGGGTCGCGTTCTCGTTCAACCCGTATGTCTGGAGCGAGTACATCGACCCGGCCGCGGGAATGCTCCGGCTTGTGTTCGGGCTGGGCACCCGCGCCGTCGACCGCTCCGACGACGATTACACGAGGCTTGTCGCGCTCAACGCGCCCGAGCGAAGGCCCGAATCCGATTACGAAAAAGTCCGGCAGCACACCCAGCGAAAAGTCGACGCCATCGATCTTGAGGGCAACCTGGTTGTTGCGACAGATTTGGCGTCCGCTGCGGCAGAGGCGGCGGGCGGCGCCGCGCCAAAACTCCCGCTCAACCTGTTTGCGTCGCGTGACGAAACCGCCGAACAATTTGCCCGTGAAAGGGGATTGCACCAGCCCTTCCCCTGGATCCTGACGTTCGACGAACTCCTTACGAGTACGCCGTTCGTCGACGACATGCGGCGGATGCTCCGCCTGCTGCACAACGCCTACGACTACCCGGTGGACGTGGAGTTCACCGCCAATTTCGTCAACAACAACGAGTACCGATTCAACCTCGTCCAATGCCGGCCGCTTCAAGTTAAAGGCAATGCGGCCGATTTCGCCACCGTCTCCGCCCCGCCCGACCATATCAAGAACGAGAACGTCGTGTTCCGGGCAAGCGGCGCCGTCATCGGGCAGAGCCGCGTCGACACCATTACGCGCCTTATCTACGTTGTCCCCGAAACCTACAGTCAACTTCCCCTCAGGGACAGATACACCGTCGCCAGGCTGATCGGCCAGGCCGCCCACGCCATCGAGCCGCAAAAGCCCGAGACGATCATGCTGATGGGGCCCGGCCGGTGGGGAACCACCACGCCATCGCTCGGCGTGCCGGTCTCGTTCGCCGAGATCAACACGGTCTCCGTCATCTGCGAAATTGTCGCCATGCGGGAAGACCTTGTGCCGGACTGTTCCCTCGGCACCCATTTCTTCAGCGACCTCGTCGAGATGGACATCCTCTACCTCGCGCTGTTTCCAAACCGCGAGGGAAACAGTCTCAACCAGAAGTTTTTTGACAAAGCCCCCAACAGGCTTCTCGACCTCGTCCCCCGCGCGTCGACCTACGCCCACGTCATCAAGGTCATCGACCGGCCACGCGAACACGACTGGCGCGTCATGAAACTCAACGCAAACACGCTCAGCCAAAAAGTCGTCTGCTACCTTGACCACGGCGAAAAAGGCATCTGAACCGTCTAGCTTACGATGCACAGCCCCAGATCTTTGTTCTGCCCGTCAACTCCCTTTCCGCCGTCGTCGCGCCCATCCGAACCCACGCTATAGACGACGAAGCCAGATCCTTCCCGCCGATACGTCAGCGGCCCGCCTGTAAACGGGTCTGCCGGGACGTCCCGGAGATAGTCAGGCGTCAACGCCTCCAAGTCCGCCGGATACTCGCCCCGTTGTTGCTTGTACTGCTTCAAAGCGACCGCCACCTGCCCTGCCCGCGCCAGCGCAATGCCCCTGTCGAAGTCAATCATCGATCGCCCGAGTGCCGGCCGCAGGATGTCCGCCAGAATTCGATGCTGTCCAAAAAGAGTATCAAAGAAAGCCGGCTTGCATGTAGTTCTCTCGATCCCTTTGTGTGCCGGGCCGGGCAGAGCGTTGAATTGCGATACGCGTTGCGCGTGTAATGTGTCATCGGGCTCGTTTTCGATGCCAACGACTTCGGTGATCAAATCGAGTGCAGCCATTTGGTTCAGTGAAAGCAACGGTCGCGGGAACATTCCGGCGTAAGTGGCCTGAATAGTATCTGAAAGGCATCTTTCGCCCTCAAAGAACATGCCGATCTTCGTCCGGTCTGCCGCCATTGCCAGTTCCGCCAAAAAATCCGCCGGGACCGGATCCGGCAACGGCTGTTCGCACAACAACACGTTCAGCGCCCGAACCATCGTGCTCTTACAGACCGTGCCGAACATGCCTGTCAGCAAAAGAGGGTCGTTGTTCATGTCGTTGGCTGCACGCAGTCCAACCGTTATCCAATGATAAGCCCCTGGCAGGTTCCCATGACGCTCCAAACGCCCGCCCTGCCGCAGGCTGAAAGGCCGTTGCTGATGTACCGGTCGTAGGCATCGTCCCATTTCAAGCCCGCATCTTCCGTTTCCTTGACCAGCGACGCCGCGTATTCATACACGACCGCGGCGTTCTTCCCTTCATCGATCTTCAAGTCAAAATCACGCAGGCTCAGATGTCCGCCCGCCGCCAAGATTGATTCGCGTTGCGCCGCCAGTTTCGCCAAAAGGACCTGGTCCGCAACTTTGTAGGCGATCGCCAGCACGATCAGGATCGTCAAGCTGATGCGCCAGTGGCGGATCGGGCCGAAAAGAAACCGCCCCATTTTCCTCAGCATATCGGCCTCCTTTTCACATTGTGGCGCCCGGTGTCCATTCGTTCAACTCCACCGAGAGCAGCTTCACGTGCCGGCGCGTTGACGGGTACCCCTGCGGCAACGGCATCGGCATTTTCGGATAAAGCAGCGCGTGCGCGATTAAGCCTGCCTCTTTGCCCTCATCCCGCGCCGTCACGCCCGAGGCCGTAGCAGCCGCCCGGGCCATCCGCTCCGCCGTCCGCCCTTCCTGCACGTGCGCCCAAGCCAGGGTCGCTACCAGCGCCGCAATCGCCCAACGCAGCACCGCCTCGGACCTCTCCCGCCGCCGTCTTGCCGCCACCGCCGCCAGCACTCGCCCGCGCAACGATGCCGGCGGCGCCGCCAACCTCCGCTGAGCCAGGTTTGCTTCAAAGTCCGTCATTGTTCGCCGGCTCCTTT
>JAPLKX010000771.1 GCA_026387845.1 Candidatus Hydrogenedentota bacterium
CCGGTTCATTCACCACCGGCTCGGGCCTCACCAGGATCAACAAGACAGGCTGGGTTAAGGTAGTCGGCGGGACGCTGAACGTGTTGGGGGATCTCACGATTGACGGCGGTAAACTCACCCGGGACACTGCCGGGACCCTCAACTGGGCCACGGGGAAGACCCTGACCGTTCAGAACAGCGGCACCGTCGATATTGCCAACAGCGGCTGGTACTCGCAGTCAGGCGGGATCATCAACGTCAAGGACACCGGCTCGTTTTTCAAGGTCGGGGGCTCGGTCTTCAACCTGGGCGGCGGTTGCCAGATCAACCTCACGGCCGGCGGGCGCCTTGACGTTGGTGCGCTTTACCTGGGCGCCAACAGCGGCGGCGGCCCTGGAATCCAGGGCAACGCCACGATGGTCGTGGACGGCCCCGGCTCGGCCATCGTAACAAGCGGGGGGCCGAATCGAATCGGCGACGCAGGCGCATCCGGCGGCCTCACGCTCTCCAACGGGGCCACGGCAACCTTTACCGGCCCATTCTGGGTCAACGCGTATGGCCTCAACAATCAGTCCGGAACCGTCAATGTCCTGAGTGGCGCGACGCTCAGCATCGATGATCTGGACATCGCCACCTATGCCACAAACGGCGCATGGGGGCGCATGACCGTCGATGGAGCGGGTTCAGCAGTCATTCAGTCCGGCGCCGCGTATCTAAAGGTCGGCGGCCTCGGCGAACTCCACATACAAAACGGCAGTACTTTCTCCACAGGTAGCGCCGGCGTCTCTAATACTGGTTGGATCGACATTTCCGGCGGCACGTTTGCCGCCAATGGAGACATCAACCTCAACGGCGGGCTGCTCTTGCGCACCAGCACGGGCACATTCACGTGGGCCGCCGGCAAGACGATGACCCTTCAGAACCACGGCGGGGCCTACTTCGATGGCGACTACAGCCTGCCGACGGGCGCCACGGTCAATGCCGGCTCCAATTCCCCGCTAGGGATCAGCGGCCGGCTGACCGTCGCCGGGGGCTCGCAGGTCAACCTCAGCACCGGGGCCAACCTGTCGGCGTCCGGCCCGCTCGACGTGGGCACCGGAGGGACCAACGGAACACTCGTCGTGGACGGTGCCGGTTCGACCGCCTCATCCTACTCATCCTGGGGCAGCGATTGTGTTTGGGGCGCCGCGGGCGGCGCGGCCGCCGTGACTTACCGCAACGGGGCCAGCGGCTCAATCAACTACCTCACCCTTGTCGGAGATAACACCACCGGAACATCGGCAACGGTTAACGTGGAAAGCGGCGCCTCGCTGACGGTGCAGGACCTGAAAGTCAACACCGCCGGCGGGGACACTTCCGCGACGGTCACGGTCACCGGCGCCAGCACGAACGTTGGGGTTCCTTTTGGTCGAACGATGACCGTCGGGCACGCCAGCACGGGTACCGCGACGGTCAACATCAATGATGGCGCGATTCTTTCCGCCGGTTGTTTCACCATCATACACAAGACGGGTTCCGTCAACATCAATGGCGGCACCTTGCGCCTGAGTAACCCTTTCTTTTGGGTAGACGGCGGCACTCTGAACAAGTCAGCCAGCGGCCTCTTTGACTTCCAGCCTTTGGGGAGTTGGATCATTGACGTGTGGAATGGGGGACAGGTCAATCTGACTGGCGGCTGGGCGGCTCCTCCGCAACCGTGGCCTCCGTCCTACGCGTATTTTTATGTATTCGACGTTGAAGGCGCGGGATCCAGGTTTCGCACCCTCGCCGACGGCAGCACGGCGTCGTCGCCGTCGATCAATGCCGGACGCGCCACGGTCTCTGTCACGAACGGCGGGGAGATCTCGGCCGCCGACAGGCTTTGGGGGACGGGCAGCCTGACGGTTGACGGCGCCGGATCGAAGGCCGTCTCCGGCACCATGCAGCAGTCCTGGTCCCGGGATGGCTCCACCGCCGGCCAACCCGGCGGCATACGCTTCATAAGTACTTCTGTGACCAACGGCGGGCTGCTGGCGGCGGGCAGTTGCATCGATGTGTCAGGAAGCCTCGTGGTGGACGGTCACGGATCGAGCGCGACCGCCGGCCCGGTCTACAGCAGGTGGGCGAACGACGGCGCGACCGCCGCGTCCGTTACCTTCCGCAATGGCTCGACGGGCTACTTCCCCGGCGGCATTCACCTCTTCGCCGATGCATCCTCGACGGGCATGTCTTGGGCCCCGGACGGAAGCACGGGGGTCACCGCGGCGTCCTTCAAGGCGGACCTTCGGGTGGAGGGTGGCGCCAAGCTGACGACGGGCGACCTTGTGGTGAACTCCATTGATGCAGATGATGCCAACACCATGGGATTCCTCT
>JAPLKX010000658.1 GCA_026387845.1 Candidatus Hydrogenedentota bacterium
GAACAACTCGCCGGGCATGCCGCCCAAGCCTACGCACAGATTACCGGCGGCGAACGGCTCGCCTTGCGCTACGTCCCCGACGTAGCCCCCGGCACCTCCCTCGCCGACGTCCTCCTCAAGTCTCGGATGGCCGACGCCCGCCGCCAGAACACCTCCCGCGGCCCTCACCGCGACGACGTCGAAATCGAGATCGCCGGCCGGCCCGCGCGTAATTTTGCATCCCAGGGCCAGCAAAAAACGGCCGCACTCGCCCTCAAACTCGCCGAGCTCAACCTCATCCGCGAACGCACCGCCGAGTACCCCATTCTTATGCTCGACGAGGTCCTGTCCGAACTCGACTCCGTCAGGTCCCGCCTGCTGTTCAACGCGATCCCGCCCGAGGTACAATGCATCGTCACGACCACGGCCGTCACCCGGCCCGAACTCCTGTTTGGCCCAAATGCCGCCGTGTACGGGATTGAAGGGGGGAAGCTTGAGAAAAGGTAAACCCACCCGCGTCGGCGACATCCTCAAGGGGCTCGTCCGCAACACCGACCTCGGCAAAAAAATGGACCAGGCCCGGATCTGGTCCGAATGGCCCGGTATCGCCGGCTCCGCCCTCGCCCAGCACGGAAGGCCGCATGCCGTAAAAGACCAGACCCTCATCATCGAGGTCGACAGCACCGTCTGGATGAACCGCTACGCTTACTACAAGTGGGACATCCTCAAGCGGGTCAACCGACTCTTCAACCGCGAAATCATCTCCGATATCTATATCCTGCTCACCCCGGAAGAATAGTGCGACGTGGGAAGTGCGAAGTGCGAAGTGGGAAGTGCGACGTGCGACGTGCCAAGTTTCAAGTGCGACGTGCGAAGTGCCAAGTGCCAAGTTGGAGTGATAGAATCCCGCCATGAGGATCGAACGGTTTGAAGAGATAAAGGCGTGGCAAGAATCTCGACGGCTGGCTGGCCTCATATATGACTTTACGAAACGGCCAAGTTTTAACAGGGATCTCGGACTCAGAGACCAGATCCGGCGTGCTGTCGTATCCGTGATGGCCAACATTGCCGAAGGCTTTGAACGAAGATCTCACAAGGAATTTCGCAACTTCCTCAACATAGCGCTGGCATCCTGTTCTGAAGTAAAGAGCCACTTGTACGTCGCTCTTGACCAGAGGTACATTGAACAAGACGACTTCGATCTTGCCTGCGCCGCCTGTGACTAAACCTCAAAGCTGATCTTCGGTTTTATGAAGTACCTCGAATCCCCCAGATAACTTCGCACTTGGCACGTCGCACTTGGCACTTCGCACTTCGCACTTGGCACTTCGCACTTGAAACTTGGCACTTCGCACGTCGCACTTTGCAGGCAGTTTACCGGAACGGATTTTCAGGTATTTGCTCTTTTTCTCGCCCCCCTTTATCATGTGCCTTAAAACGTGCCGGTATACAACATATCGCGCCATGCCGCCCGCTGAACCTCTAAATGTTGCGGGTTTACCTTGTTTTTCCAGCCCGGATCTGGTAAAATGAAACGTTAATGAGATTTGGGAAAAACACCTTGTTTTTTATCAGCTTGAACCTGATGGTTCGCTACCAGCGACACGGTCTTTTTGGCGCCCCTGCCCCTGTCAAATCCTCAGCGGAGGTGTCACGGATGAGGCATCATGCATAACGACGACGACGACGTAAAAAAGAACGGCGATCACAAAGAGAGCAAGATGCAAGAACCACGTTACGACGCGAAATCCATCCAGGTGCTCGAAGGCCTCCAGGCGGTCCGGCGCCGGCCCGCCATGTACATCGGCGACACCTCGACCAGGGGCCTCCACCACCTCGTGTACGAGGCTGTCGACAACAGCATCGACGAAGCCATGGTCGGGTTCTGCTCACAGATAGACGTCATAATACACATCGATAATAGTATCAGCGTAATCGACGACGGGCGCGGCATACCCGTCGATAAACACCCCAAGTTCCGCAACAAGTCCGCGCTCGAAGTCGTCATGACCATGCTCCACGCCGGCGGCAAGTTCGACAACACGTCCTATAAGGTGGCGGGCGGCCTTCACGGCGTGGGCATCTCGTGCGTCAACGCCCTTTCCGACTTCCTCGAGGTCGAGGTCAAACGCGATAACCGCGTCTATTACATGCAGTTCAAACGCGGCGTGCCCGACGGCCCGATCGAGGAGCGCGGAAAAACACGGACCACCGGCACGCGCGTCACGTTCCATCCCGACCCCGAGGTCTTTGAAGACACCACCTACAACGCGGAAACCCTCATCACGCGGTTGCGTGAACTCGCGTTCCTCAACAAGGGTCTGCGAATCACGTTCAAAGACGAGCGCGAAGGCGACGGCGAGCCCAGCGTCATGCTCTACAAGGGCGGCGTTGTCGAGTACGTGACGTGGCTCAACAGAAACAAAGAGCCGCTCCACCGCAAGCCCGTGTACCTCGAATCCGAGAAGGACAAGGTGCAGTGCGAAGTCGCCCTCCAATACACCAGCGCCTACACCGAGACTGTCTCCAGCTTCGCCAACAACATCAACACCCACGAAGGCGGCACGCATCTCAGCGGGTTCCGCGCCGCACTCACCAAAGCCCTCAACGATTACGCCAAGAAAAACAACCTGCTCAAGAAGGCCGAAGCCTCGATTAGCGGCGACGACGCCCGGGAAGGCCTCACCGCCATCGTGTCGGTGCGTGTGGCAAACCCCCAGTTCGAAGGCCAGACCAAAATGAAGTTGGGCAACAGCGATGTCCAGGGCATCGTCAATTCGGTCGTCTACGAAGGCCTGCAGAACTTTTTCGAGGAAAACCCGACCGTCGCCAACCGTATCATCAACAAGACGCTCGAAGCCTCCCGCGCACGCGAGGCCGCTCGGAAAGCCCGCGAACTCGTCCGGCGTAAAGGCGCGCTCGATTCGTTTTCACTCCCCGGCAAACTCGCCGACTGCTCCGAGAAAGACCCCGCGCTTTGCGAACTGTTCATCGTCGAGGGCGACAGCGCCGGCGGGTCCGCCAAACAGGCGCGCGACCGGCGGTACCAGGCCATCCTGCCGCTCCGCGGCAAGATTCTGAACGTTGAAAAAGCCCGCGAAGACAAAATACTGGACAACGCGGAGATCCGCGCCATAATCGCCGCGCTCGGCACCGGGTTTGGCAAGGATGACTTCAAGATCGAAAACCTCCGCTACCACAAAGTCATCATCATGACCGATGCCGACGTCGACGGCTCCCATATCCGAATCCTGCTCCTGACGTTCTTCTTCCGCCACATGCCCGAGCTGATCCGGCACGGCAACCTCTTCATCGCCCAGCCCCCGCTCTACCAGGTCCGCAAGGGCAAAATGGCCCGATACATCAATACCGAGGAAGAAAAGGAAAAGTTCCTGTTCGAGGCCGTGCTGGACTCGCACAAGGTGAGTTCCGCCAACGGCGACGAAAAACGATCGAGCGTCAACCTCAAAAACCTCGTCCGGTCGCTCAACGCCGCCCGCGATCAGGAACGAATGCTTTCACGCCTCAAGCGCGTGTACGGCGTGCCCCGCGAAGCCGTGCTCGCCGCACTGCAACTGCCCAGAGAAAAGTGGCTCGACCCCAGTAACCTCACCGCCAAAGAAATTAACCACATATTCGGCCCCGGCGCGGACATCATCGACACCGGCGAGCATCAACTCGATTTGCTCAACGGCAACGGCGGCCATCAGCCCAAGATGGTAAGACGCGAAAACCAGATCGACCGGTCGTTCTTCCGCAGCCACGAGTTCTCCGCACTGGCCAGCCACGCCGAATCGCTCGCCGCCATCGGAAAACCCCCGTTCCGGGTCGAGAGCAATGAAGGCCAGGTCGTGTTTGAAACCAAAAACCTCGTCGAACTCCGCGACCACCTGCTCGCCACCGGCCAGAAAGGCCTCGTCATTCAGCGCTACAAAGGCCTCGGCGAGATGAACCCCCAGCAGTTGCAGGAAACCACCGTCGACCCCGAGAAACGCACCGTCCTCCAGGTCAAAGCCGAAGACGAAAACGCCGCCGACGACCTGTTCGTCACGCTCATGGGCGGGCTCGTCGAACCTCGTAAGGAATTCATTGAAAAACACGCGGCGGAAGTCCGAAATCTGGACATATAAGGTAACGTAGAAGCGGCATCTTGCCGCTTGCACGCGGCAGGATGCCGCGTCTACTTAGGACGCTATGTACTCACGCAACGAACATATCGTGCCGATAGCGATTGAACTGGAGTTGAAAAACTCGTTCATGGACTATTCCATGAGCGTCATCGTCAGCCGCGCGCTACCCGACGTCCGCGACGGCCTCAAGCCCGTTCACCGGCGCATCCTGTTTGCCATGCACGAAATCGGGCTCGTACACAGCCGGGGATTCCGTAAGTGCGCCACCATCGTCGGCGACACGCTCGGCAAGTACCACCCGCACGGCGACCAGTCCGTGTACGATGCGCTTGTCCGAATGGCGCAGGACTGGAACCTCCGGTACCCGCTGGTCGACGGCCAGGGCAACTTCGGCTCGATTGACGGCGACAGCCCCGCGGCCTACCGGTACACCGAGGCCCGGATGTCCGCCATCACCGCTGAAATGCTCGCCGACATCGAAAAAGACACTGTAGCTACCATCGAGAACTTCGACGGCCGCCTCCAGGAGCCGCTGGTGCTGCCGTCGGCCATCCCCAACCTGCTCGTCAACGGTTCGTACGGCATCGCCGTCGGCATGGCCACCAGCCTGCCGCCGCACAACCTCACCGAAGTCTGCGAGGCCGTCGTCCACGTGATCGACCATCCCGACGCCACCAGCGACGATCTCATGCGGTTCGTCAAAGGGCCCGATTTCCCGACCGGCGGCGTCATCTGCGGCGCTGAAGGCATCGTCGATGCCTACCGGACCGGCCGGGGCAGGGTCACCGTCAGGGCGAAAGCGTCCGTCGAAACCAACAAACGCACGGGTAAAGACTGCGTAATCGTCCACGAGATCCCGTACCAGGTCAACAAGGCCCGGCTGATCGAAAGCATCGCCCAACTCGTCCG
>JAPLKX010000637.1 GCA_026387845.1 Candidatus Hydrogenedentota bacterium
CTGTGGAGTTGGTGCGCGAAAAGCGGGGAGACACGAATGGCGCTAACTTAAGGCCCTTGCGGCGTTTTTGGCCATGCAAAAAACAGAGCTAAAGCAGTGACAAAAGTCACGCTAAAGCGCGCTTTCCATTCGCGTATTAAGCCAAAACACCCCGTCTGAAGACGGGGTGGAAGTGGCTTGACCCTTTTCGAGAGCGCGCTTTAGCGTGACTTCAATACTGCTTTAGCAACAAGCCCAAGCTTTGAGAAGTGCTCTGTTAACTTGCTTAAGTTAGCGCCATTCGGGACAGACACGCTTTTCAAACCGCCTACGGGCCGAAAATGCGTCTCCAAACTGCCGGAGGCGTAGTCAGTCCCCGTTTTTCGCAGAATTCCGGCGGGGACGCCGCTTCTACGAGTGCGTCCGTCGGTGCGCATTGCCGGGGCGGTGTAGCGTCATCTATTGAGAAACTTGACGACAACGAAACCGATCACGAACGGCGCAAAAGGGAAGATCCACCATTTGTGGGCGACCACCCAGAACCACACGTCGGCGGCGATGTCCATGGCAAGATCTCCTTATTGTGATGGCGCAGAATCGGTGGGGCGAGACCGCTGTGGGGCGAACTTGTTCAGGTGCTGGCGGCGCCATTCGGTCAGTTCTTGCGGGGAAAGGTTTTGCCGTTCGATCATGCCGGCTTCGAGTTCGTCGTCGCCGCGGGTGCTGGTGTCGAGTTGGAGTGCGGCGACGGCCATGAGCAGGGCGACGACCGCTATGGCCGCTCCGAACAAGTTTCTGGGCCGGTTTTCGAAGTGATTGGGGCTGGTTAGGCCGGTAAACGCCCAAAACGCCGACAGCACACACAGGCCTATGGCAAAGCCGGAACACCAGGGCTGGGCAATCAGCCGGAACGTAGGCACCGCGAGAACCATCACCATGACGAGAGCCGCCGCCCCAGACGCGTACAGGCTGAGCTTCCACGGGGGGATGGGTTTGTAGGCGCTGGCGGTGAGGGCGCGCTCTTCGTCGAGTTCTTCATCGGACGACGCAACAGCCTGATACGGCTGGTCGAGATCGTCGAACCCGGTTTTTTCCTGCGGCTCGGCCTCGCCGCGGTGGTGATGCCGTTGCTTCCGGGCCCTCGTACAGTCGGAACAGAGCTTTTTGCCGCTGCGCGTTTCGTGGACGTGCGTGACGCAGACATTTTTCCCGCACTCGCCGCAGGCAATCCCGCAAATCTCGCACAACAGCCGCTTGCACTCGGCGCAGTACCCGATCGAACTCCGTATCTGACAAAGGTCACAATCCATAAAGGCATTCCCTACATCAACTAGACCCATTTTGAATCTAACACAGGGGCAGAAGCTTTGCAATGAACATGCTGGATATGCTGCTATATGCAAAGCGCGCCAGGGAGTTCCTGGCTATTTGCGCAGGGCGTTGCCGATGGCGGCGAGTTGTTTGGCGAAGGGTTCGGGGATCTGGCCGTCGGACTTGATGGGGACGTCCCAGGATACGACTCCGCCTTTTTCGATGATGGCGCGCATCATGCCGGCGGCTTGCTCGTCGGTGAATCGCGGCGGGCTGGCGGCCCAGCGTGGGCCGAGGTAGCTGAGCATGTGGAACTGGGCCTGATTGACCAGGGGACCGGTGCAGACCACCCGGGAGACGTCCTCGATTTCGCCGGCGGTGTAATCCTCCTCGGGCGTGAGCGTGACGATGGGATACTTGACCCCGGGGTTGAACGCGAGAATGCTGCCCGGATTGCCGGCCCTCGCGGCGCCGGCGAACGACTTGAAGTTGGGCTCATCGGCGTGGTTGTACATCAGGCCGGCATAATAGCAGCCGTCGAACCACCAGCCTGAGACTTTGGGCCCCCATCGAAGCGACCACTCGCGGATCACGTCTTCCCATTTGCGCTGGAACGAGGCGAGGCGCGGGTCGGGCCCGTCGTTCCCTCTCTGCCATCCAAGCGCTTTGACGGCCTCAGGATCCCTGTCGGGCGCCCCGGAGGGCAGGTAGACCATGAGGCGGATGCCTTTGGGTTGGAGGGCGCCGTAGAGGTCGGCGACGAGGTCCCTGCGCGAGCATTTGGAAGGGCTGATGGCGGTGAGCCTGTCGTAGGCGGCGTTGGGGGAGCAATAATAGCCGGAGTTTTGGCCCAGCGTGATGATGTAATAGCCGGCGCCGATCTGGTCGAGCAGGTTGGCCATGGCGTTCACGTCAAAACTGTCCACGGCAGCGTTCCACGTCTCGACGGACAGGGTTTCCGGGGCCAGCACGGTGTCGGCCATATAGTGGGTGAACACGCCCCAGCGGGCCTGGCGGAACCACTGGGCCCGGTTCTGCTGTTCCTGGGCGCCAACAGGCGGCGACAACACGCCAATCGCAACCGCCAAAGTGACTAGTACGGCACGCTTTGTCATTGTCTTGTACCTTTCTACAGCTTCCAGCGTTTACGCGCATTTTTACTGCCTTGGTGGATTATGGTGGTATGGTTAGGGAATGCGCAAGCGCGGATAATTTTGGACTCCAAGTATTTGCTTGACAAGCGCGTATGAAATATGTATATTGGGCGATTGAGAGCGGGGGGGTGATTGCCTCGCCTAGTGTAACAAATTTGGCTAAGAGTTGTAGTTAGGATTGGAGGCGTCGCTACATATAGCGGACGAGTGTCTTTAGTGTAGCGTCGCGCAGCAGACAGCGGAGGGCGTGGGAGCCCGAAAAGGAGAAGAACAATGGGATTGCTGAACGTGGCTGACTGGGACCTGGGTGGGATCATTGTGGATTTCGTGACCAACCTGTTCGACTGGCTTATCGGCCTTCTCGAAGATGCGTTGGGTCTCTGAGCAACGGCTGTACACGTCAAGAGGAGAGACCGATGGATACACGGATCGACGTTTTTGGGCTGTTTGGAGTTAACATAATAGAAGAAGTCCAGGATTTCTTTGGGTCTATCGTTGCCTGGATTCTGGGTCTGGTTGAAGACCTGACGGGCATCGATTTAGTAGACGACTGAAGATTTCACATCGGCGGCGCCGCCACGATTAAGTGGTTCGTGGTGGCGTCTTTTTGTTTGCCGAAAGTCTTTACTCGCCGATGGCCTTGATGACGAGCCTTTTTCTGCGTTGTCCGTCGAACTCGGCATAAAAGATTTGCTGCCAAGGCCCGAGATCGAGCCGGCCTTCTGAGATGGGTACGACGACCTGGTGGTGGACGAGCAGGTTCTTGAGGTGGGCGTCTCCGTTTGTTTCGCCGGTATGATGGTGCTGGTAGTGGGGGTTGAAGGGAGCGATTTTTTCGAGCCACTGGTCGATGTCGGCGATGAGGCCGGGTTCGTCGTCGTTGACGTACACGCCGGCGGTGATGTGCATGGCGCTGACGAGCACCATGCCTTCTTTGATTCCGCTTTTTGCGACGAGTTTTTCGACGGAGCCGGTGATGTTGATATACTCGCGTTTTTTGGCCGTGTTGAACCACACATAATCGGTGGCGGATTTCATGGCAATAGCCCTCCGTTGGTAAGGGCAGTATAGCGGTCTTGGCGCGGCGCGGGCCAACGCGGGGAGTTTTCAAATGGGGGTCGAAATAAGGTAGAATAGGATTTTCTGGATTGTGCGGGCTTATTCCATGAATATGTTAAGGAGGCACGGTGGCGACAAAGGTTAAAGCGGCGAAAAAGACGCCGGACATTCTCCACGCGAATGAAGTGAAGAACGATTGGCAGCGGCTTGTGGAGAATATCCGGGAGTATCCGGCGTTTTGGGGCGCGGGCGTTCTGTTTGTTGCAGTGTGCCTGGTGGCGGGTTTGGTGTACCGGGTGAATACGGCCAACAGGACGTTGGACTCGACGACTCAGTTTGCGCGGGCTGTCACGACGGAAGATCCTGCGCTGCGCACGACGGAGCTCGAGCCATTGAGCCAGCGGGGGCCTTTGGCGGCGGATGCGGTGTATATGGCGGGCGAAGCGGCGTACCAGGCCAAGGATTATGCCAAGGCAAAAGCGTTTTTCCAGCGGTTGCGCAGCGACTTCCCGCAATCGAAGTTCGCGCCGGATGCGGTGGAAGGGCTGGGTTTCATTGCGGAAAACGAAGGGGACGTGGATGGGGCGCTGGCGGATTACAAGGAAGTGATCGAGAAATGGCCGGGATCGGTGGCGCGGCGCCGTCAAGAACTGAACATTGCGCGCGTGCAGGAGCGGAAAGGCAACTTCAAGGAGGCCGTGGAGGCATACAAGTTCCACATCGAGAACTATCCCGAATCGATTTTCATGCCTGAGGTCACTGAGGCCCTGGACAGGCTCAAAAAGAGCCACCCCGACCTGTTCCCTGCGGAACCGGCCCAAGCGCCGGCTGCAGCGGAAACGCCGGGTGCCGCGCCCAATGCGACGGCCGTGCCTGTACCAGAGGCGCCTGCGGCCGCTCCCGAGGCTGCGCCCGCGCCTGCGCCTGAAGCGCCCGCGCCGGGTGCGGAAAAGCCTGCGGCAACGCCAGAGCCTGCTAAGGCGCCAGCACCCCAGCAGTAAGGCAATAGGAACGAGAAGAGACTTTTGACGGCCCTGCCTTTTCGGCGGGGCTTTTTCTTTTCGTCGTAACTTGCGTAAAATCCACCCGACTTCGGAGAAGTCGGGCTAGTTGGGCGAAGTCGGGCTGCTGCCGTTGACGCGCATTTTTGCGGGGCATATAATCGAGTTGTTGGCGGGTCTGGGCGGGGAATTTGGCGGGATTGGGCTTCGGGGATAACGCTGGACTGTCCCTGTAAAGGGAGGTAGGGGAATGCGCAAGTTTCTGGCAGGTGGGGCGTGGGTCTGTTTTTCCGTGTTTGCGAGTTATGGCCAGACACCGTGCACGCTGTCTGAAACGGAGGTGGCATCGCCTGTTTCGGGGAGCACGGTGTATGCAACGGCCGGCGCGGAAAACATGAAGTTCTCTCTGTCTGTTTGGACGAATTGCCCGGGGGACACGAGTGAAGTAAGTTTTTATTTGGACGGCGCGATGTGGGCGACCGTGACGGCCGTTTCAGGCGGGGGCTTATACGAAACACTGTCGTCGCAGGTTTACGCGCTGGGTTACGGCCAACACACGCTGACGGTGTCCGCCGTGAGCCTGACTAATCCCGAGGCCGTTTTCGAAGACACCTCGGTTTTTTATGTTTCGTCAGCCCCGGCAGAAGCGGATGAGTTGGGTTTGCCGGGCGGCAACGGCCTGCCGGACTCCGGCTTCGAGTATTTACCGCACGCGGGCGACACCTGGCTGGACTCGAGGGTGGCGGAGGCGACGGGGAACCGGCGGTTGAGTTCGGTGGTGTGTTGGGATGGTTCGGCGCCGGGGACGGTGTCGCTGTACGACCCGTTGGCGCCGGCGCAACACGTGGCGGCCACTGCGCCTCAAAGCCTGTTGAGGCCGGACGAGACGGCGCTGATAATTCTGCAGACGGCGCCGGACCTTGTAACGCTTTATGGTCCTGTGGAGGCGTCGATAATTGCTCCTGAGCCGGGCGATTTGCCGGCTGCGGGCGGTTATGTTGAGTTGAGCGTTGCGGTAAGCGTGGACGGCGGCCACAGTTTTCTTGAGATTTCGCCGAGCCGGTTATCGTCCTACCCGGTGCATTTGACGATGTCGGGCCTGCAATTTGCGCCGTCGGGCGACCCTGCCCTGTACGGCCACCCGACGCATGCGCAGTACACGGCGGCGCAAGGTTTGCATGTGATCGCGTGGGAAGGGGCGTGGAGCGCGGGCGGCGTGCGCAACTTTACGGTGGTGGACGGGACACTAAACGCGGACCTGGCGTCGCTTTCCGTGCTGGCGCCGTTTGAGGGTATAACAACGCCGCCGTCGCTGAGCGTGTCGCCCTCGGGCCAGAACCAGAATGAGTACCTATTCGGCTTTGTCGAGGTGGGCGATTATAAGGAGGCGGCATTCACGGTCACCAACACGGGCGGCGGCACATTGAGGGGCGAGGCGCGGGTATCGGCTCCGTTCAGGATCGTGTCCGACGCGTCCTACGTCCTGGATTCGGGAGCGAGTAAGCAGGTTGTGGTGAGATTCGAGCCGGCGTTACCCGGCGTGATGACGAGCACGATCTCGTTTTCCGGCGGCGGGGGAGCGGTTGTGGTGGTTGTGGGGACGGGGTACGAGGAGCCGGCGCCGGAAGGTTGCGCGGGTGTGTCGGGTTTGGCGGGCGGCGGGGGGAAAAGACGGAATGGGGGAGGGACTGTGGCGGCGGTGTTGTTGATGATGGCGGTTTTTGCAGCGGGGGCGCGCCGGCCCGTCAAGGGGTGTTAGGTTCCGTCTCGTAGGGGATGGGGTCTTGGGCGCCGGCGGCGCGGAACGCGGCGAGCCGTTCGGCGCATGTTGGGCAGGTTCCGCAGGCTTTTTGGCCACCCTTGTAGCAAGACCACGTGCGGGAGAAGTCGACGCCGAGTTCCATGCCCAACTGGATGGTTTCGGCTTTTTTCATCCGGACAAATGGGGCGTACACCTTGACGGGCTTGCCGCGGTTGAGCGCAAGCACGTGGTTGAGCCGCTCGACAAAGGTGGTGGTGCAGTCCCAATAGCCGTATTGGTCTTGGGCCTGTGCGCCGTAAAACACTTCCTCGACCCCAGCGGTTTCGGCGTAGGCGGCCCCCACCGACAGCAGGATCATGTTTCTGTTGGGGACGTAGGTGGGCGGCTGAACCCGTTGGGCTGCGGGCAAATCGCGGAGGCTGGGGACCTCCTTCCCGCCGGTGACGAGCGCCGTGGCCGGCTTCAGCAAATCCCCCAGGAACGAGACGTCGATGATCCGGTGCTCGGTAACGCCGGCGGCCCGAGCCTGCCACCGCGCGCAATCCAATTCTTTTGAATGTCGTTGGCTGTAGTTGAAGCTGAGGGCGTGAACGGGGCGCCGCCCAAGATTTCTGAGGACGTGATGCAGCAGAACGGTGGAATCGGCGCCGCCGCTGAGGAGAACTACGGCCGGGGTCTGGTTTTCCGCCATGGGTATATGCGCCTCCCTTCAACCTGTTCAGTATAACTTACTTTCTTCTTACGGGCTTACTTTCTACTGCGAAAGAGGAGAATCAGCCAAGAGAACACCCTGTGGGCGAGAAATGTTCAGGAACTTTTGCCCAAGTTGGGCAACATTCCCGCGGACCGTTTTGCGGGTATGGTTTGAGCAGGGTCGGGCGAAGCCGGGTAAGTCTTCGTGAGGGCGAGTTTTAGCCGGATTGTGCGGGGCGGCGGGAACAGGAATTGGCATAGCGGGCACGCGCATTGCGATGGGGGACCCATGACGTTGAGAACGCGCGAGCAATTCGAGTGGCTGCTGGGTTACGAGTTGCTGGTGGCAGCGCGCCACCGGCATTTCGTGACGGTCCTGATGGTGGCGTCGTGCGAAGGCGGGATCGGGGTCCTGCAGTTGTTGCGGGAGACGCTTCGTTCGTGCGACGGGTGCTTGGAAGAAGACGGGAAGAGCGCGGTGCTGATGGTGCATACGACGGCCGAGCAGGCGCGTCAGGCCATCAGCCGGTTCAAGGAGCGGTGCAGCAACCTGATCGATTTTCGCTACTCGATTGCCAGCTACCCGCAGGACGCGGGAATGGCGTGCGACTTGATGGGCATTTGCGAGCAGCGGCTGGACCGGGCCATGCGGGCCGGTTTCGGGGCTGTAGTGGCGTGCGAGCCACAGGCCGAGGGTGTCTTGTAAGGCTTACGTTTGGAGGGCTTTATCGGGAATGAGCAGGGGCTCTCCCCGAAAAACATAAGGGACAGGTGAAAACCGAAAGGAGGATTCTCCATGAAGGGCATGACTCGCTTTCTCAAGGATGAGAAGGGGTTGGAAACGGTGGAATATGCGGTGATGACGGCGCTCGTGGTCGCCACGCTGGTGGCGGCAGTCGGCTTCCTGGTAGACGCCATCGAAGGACGGTTCGGGGAAGTGCAGGCGATTATCGAGACCATCGAGTAGAACGCTCCGGAGCCAACCTGATGGACGTGTTTCAGACGATGCCGTTGTGGGATCAATCGCTGGCGCAGGTCCAGTGGGGCGCCGCGGTCGGCGCCTCACTGGCCGGCGCCGCATTCGATCTGTGGACACGGCGGATCCCAAACCGGCTGACGGGGCCTGTGCTGGCCTTGGGGCTGGTCTGGGCGCTTTGGGTGTGCGGGTGGGGCGGGCTGGCGGAATCGGTTTTAGGTTGTGCGTTGTTGGGAGCGCCGTTTGTAGTGCTTTGGTTGTACGGCGGTGGCGGTGCGGGCGATGCGAAGTTAATGGGTGCGGTA
>JAPLKX010000419.1 GCA_026387845.1 Candidatus Hydrogenedentota bacterium
AGGCTGGGCGGCCGCCGGGCGATGCGATCTTCATGTCCTCCTACAGCCCTGCCGCCGGCAGGATGGGCCTGAAGATCATAACGCTTTTCGCGGGCAACAAGGCCCTGGGGCTTCCGCTCATCCAGGCCATCATGGTGGTTCTGGATGCGGCCACCGGGAGCCCCCTGGCCGTGATGGACGGGGCGTCGCTGACGGCCATCCGGACGGGCGCCGCCTCGGGAGCAGCCACGGACGTCCTGGCGCGCCCGGAGGCCGCCGTCGCCGCGATCTTTGGCGCGGGTCCCCAGGCGCGAACTCAATTGGAGGCCGTGTGCGCCGTGCGTCCGATTCGGCGGGCCAGGATTTTCGATGTCCGTGCCGAACAGGCCGAGGCGCTTGCCCGCGAGATGTCGCAGGCCCTCGGCATCCCCGTTGAACCGGCCGCCTGCCCATCCGATGCACTGGCAGGGGCCGACGTCGTGTGCACGGCGACGACCTCCCCTGCCCCCGTGTTTGCCGACGGAGACCTCGCCCCCGGCGTTCACATCAACGCGATTGGCTCCTACAAGCCTTCGGTCCGGGAAATCCCGGGCGAGACGGTCCGGCGGGCCCGCGTGGTTGTGGACCACCTTCCGGCGGCCCTGGCGGAGGCGGGCGACCTGCTCATCCCTATGAGCCAGGGCCTTATCGGGAAGGACCACATCCATGCGGAACTGGGCGAGATTATCGGCGGACGCAAGAAGGGCCGCGAGTCGCAAGACCAGGTGACCTTGTTCAAGTCGGTAGGGATCGCCCTCCAGGACTTGCTGGCCGCCGACAAGGTCCTGGCCGCTGCCCAGCGGTTGAACCTGGGCACGGAACTGCAAATCTGACAGGGAACGGGGAACAGGCGTCCGGCATGGCTGGAAACCGGTTCCCCGGTTGTGGATTGCGGATTGCGGATTGCGGATTGCGGATTTTTATTTGCGGATTTTGGACTTTTGTTCCCGCCTTTTTCGCGTTGGACTGTGGATAACTTTTTGGGTGCGTTTTTCGCGCTCGAAAATCGCCCTTTTTGACCCCTCGGAACCCCCAAAACGGCCCTGGCGCTAGCGCCAGAGGGGGTCACCACCCAAAATGTTAAGATGGGCATGACGAAATGCGCGCCTTTTTGATCGCTTTTTGATCGCTTTTTGATGGAAAACGTCGCCTTTTTGATCGATTTTGACTCGAATTTGACGGTTTTTTCATGCACGAATGCGCATACGCCGCTGTGCATAACTTCCGTGCCAATTGGGGCGTGAATTCGCAAAAAAGGCACGAAGGCACGGAAAAGCGAAAGACTCTCACCGCGGAGAACGCCCGCCGCGGCGGGTAAACTGCGACCGCAGAGAGAAGTTCTTTTGTTTCTTAAAGAGGCGTCAGATCGGGCGCTTCTCCCCCCGCCGATGTGGCACGGCCGGCCCGCCCAGTCGGGTCTTCGACTTGTCCGGCCGTGTTCCCCGCACGGCACCACGGCCGGGCGAGCCGGCCGTGCCACAACCGTTAGGGAAAGGCCCCTGAGAGTGAGGCTATACCAGAAGAACCTCTTTGAGTTTTTCTCCGCGTTCTCGGCGTTCATGCTTTAGAACCCGCCCAGGTCGCCCCGGCGACTCGACTGGGCGAGTTGATGCGTGCCGCCTGCGGGCCGAAGTCCTTTATCGGGCAAAGGTCCGTGCCCCGATCTATACGGCCGCGGCCCGCCGGCGTCAATTTGATCGCGACAATCTATGGCGTACTCCGGGGTATTCTGTGGCTCCGCGTCCCGCCTGTCAGGCGGCGGAGCAATGGGAAACAGAAAGTATCAAGAGAGGCTTCCGCCGACCCCCGGTTTCGGCTTGCTTCCGCGCAGAACTGTGCTATACTTAAACAATACTGGTAGGTGTTTGAGAAACCGGCTGGTGGGTGTATCGCTGTGCTGGGAGTTCAATGGCCATATCCGAGGGGGTTTAAGATGCGCCAACGCGACCACTGGAAGCGGTGCGGATGGACGGTGGCCCTTGTGGTATGGGGCCTACTGGCCTATCCGGTGCCGGGTGAGTGTGCGCTGTACGGCACCGACCAAGACATGTTTGCGGGGGGTTCGCGCCTGCTCCGAATCAACCGGGCCGACGCGCCTTCCACGGTGGTGGGGACCGTTCCCAATTGGTACGCAACCGATACCGGTGCATGGAATAGGCCGATCAGCAGTTTGGCCTACAACCCAGCCGACGGTTTCTTGTACGGCACCGACAACACGCCGGGTTCTCGCCTGCTCCGAATCAACCGGGCCGACGCCTCTTCCAGGGTGGTGGGGACCGTCCCCGACTGGTACGCACCCATAGGAATGAATTTGGCGATCAGCAGCTTGGCCTACAGCCCAGCCGATGGTTGCTTGTACGGCACCGACGGGGCGATGGTTGAGGTGGGTTCGCGCCTGCTCCGAATCAACCCGGCCAACGCCTGTTCCACGGTGGTGGGGACCGTGCCCAACTGGTACGCAACCGATACCGGTGCATGGAATATGCCGATCAGCAGTTTGGCCTACAACCCAGCCGACGGTTTCTTGTACAGCACCGACTACACGCCTGCTGGTTCGCGCCTGCTCCGAATCAACCCGGGCGACGCCTCTTCCACGGTGGTGGGGACTGTCCCCAATTGGTACGCAGACGTCGGGGCGAATCCCTCGATCACAGGCTTGGCCTACAACACAGGCGACGGTTTCTTGTACGGCACAGACAGCGGGATCGGTGAGGGTTCGCGCCTGCTGCGGATCAACCCGGCCGACGGCTCTTCCACGGTGATGGGGATCGTCCCCAACTGGTACGCACCCTTGGGAGTGAATTTGCCGATCAGGAGTTTGGCGTATGTTCCTCCGACGCATTTTCTCGGCACCGGGGTGTCCTGGGTGGGGGTTGATGGCATCGCGGACGCTGTGAACCTTCAGGAGACTTTCGACGATCGGCTGCGATTTCCCGACACAACCGATACGACCAGCCTGCAGTTGCATTCTGTGGACGCCGGCAACCTGGGTTTGTTCAAGACACAACTCGGCCTCCTCGCCGAGCGCGTCAGGCCGGGCGACACGGTCATCTTGTCGTTTTCAAGTCACGGTGATTCCGACAAGACGGGAACCGAGATTCCATGCTGGACCCGTTACAAAGATGCTACCGGAAATATACAGTATGAATCGCGGACTGGCCAGGAGTACGTGCTTCTGTCGGAAGACGCTGGGGACCGTCTGTATGACCGGGACCTTCTCGCACTGCTGAAGGATAGCCGCTTCAGTGCGGTCAAGAAGATTGTGATTCTTGATTGTTGTCGTTCAGGCGGCTTCGGGCCTGACCTGGCATGGGGCCTCACCAACGTTGCGGTCCTTGCTGCCTGTGACGAAGGGGAGTTTTCCTTTGCCGCGTTTGATGGAACAGGCTTTTTCACAAACGTTTTAATCTGCGGCCTCACGGAAGTAGGCAATTACTTCCGTGCTGACACCAACCACGACGGGGTGCTAACACTAGATGAACTCAAGGCCTACGTGAATGCCTACGCTTTCGGGGATCTGATCGGACAAGAACTGCCGTTGAAGGAACCAGGTGGAACGGCTCCCTTCACTGGAATCAACATGGTCTCATTCACAAGCCCCGATTTTGACGGGGTAATCGGGGCCTCGATGCCCGAACCCGGCACGCTCATGCTGTTAGCCCTGGGCGGGCTTGCCCTGCTCCGCCGCCGCGCTACATGATCGTAAGCGGTGAAACTTACCGGGACTACCCACAACAGACTGTCTATGCGCCAGGCTTTGTGACTCCCATTCTTCAGCCGTACTCCTTGTCGATCCGCACCTGGCCGCAGTCGAGGCACCGGGAGCGGCGGCGGTCGCCTTCGCAACAATGCTTCGGCGACGGCGCGATGATGGCCTTGTAGGGCGTGGGGCGGATGGTCGAACGGAGCCCGTACTGCATCCGTCTCGGGGACGCTCCTAAGGCCGGGTGGCACGGCCACGCTGTTGCGTGGCCGTGTTCGGCGTGCGGCGGCTTGCACGGCCACGCAACAGCGTGGCCGTGCCACCCCCAAGACGCCGTACCGGAGCCCCACGAAAGCGCTTTCCGGCGGACCCTTCCACCCTTATACTCGCGTCCTGCTTTCGGCGATTCCCGGCCGGGAGGCCCCGGGGGGGGCGGCGCTCGTGCTTCGCAGGGCCACCACGAGCTTGCGCCCTTGTCATTACCCACATTTTGGGTGGTGATGGCGACAGCCGATGACTCAGGAATGAGGATGCGCCAGAGGGAGAAGAGGCGGCTTCAGCCGCCTTCCCGCCGCGAAGCGGCGTCCAGGCCGGGGCTTCTAGCCCCGGCATCGTGCGAGGGCCGGCCCGCTCAACCTTTTTTCTCCCCCCTCGCCGGCCCGCCAGCGGGCCGGCGGGGGGGGGGAAAAAAGGAGGCTGAGGGCGCGCAGACCCTTCAGCCCGGCCTATAAGGCCGGGCCTTGACGCCGCTTGCGCGGCGGTAAAGGCCCTGAAGGGCCTTCAACGACAGGTGCCGTCGTAGCCGGGCGGTCAGGGGGCCGCGCTTGCCGATGCCCTGAAGGGCCTTTAACGCCGGGTGCTGTCGTAGAAGATGCGGATAAAGACAAGGGCATAAAGACACGGGCTTGCACCTGCGGCTGGAGCGTTTTAACTTGGGATGTTGGCGCGGAGAAAACGGATGGCACTCCTGAGAGCGGCGGTTCGTGCGGCGCGCCGGGGTGCGGCACTCCTGGCGCTGCTGGCGGCGGCCGGATGCAACTCTCCGTACCCCGAGGCCGATGAGGGGCAGAGCATCCTGTACACCACGTTTACCGAGGAACCCCGGCACCTGGACCCGGCGCAGGCGTATCCGTTTGACGACGTCGTGATGATGAGCCCCGTGCTCGAGCCGCCGCTGCAATTCCACTACCTGAAGCGCCCCGATGCGCTCGCCCCGCTGACCGCAGCGGACATCCCCAGGCCCGAGCCGCGGAAGGTCGTCT
>JAPLKX010000059.1 GCA_026387845.1 Candidatus Hydrogenedentota bacterium
ACCATGGGGTTCTCGCCCATGATGTACAGCGCGCGGATTTCCTTGCCGCAGGCGTTGATCATGGTGGTAACCGTGAGGCCGGCCTTGCTGCTCAATGCCGCGGCGTCAACGTTCCAGGCGGCGGCGAACTTGCGGCGCGCCGCCTGATCGGTGACGGGCTGGTAGCCGCTGAAGACGTTGGGCAGTGCGCCCATGTCGCACGCGCCCTGGACGTTTACCTGCCCGCGCAGCGGATTGACGCCGCCGCCTTCGAAGCCGAGGTTTCCGGTGACGAGCGCGAGGTTTGCGCAGGCCTTGACGTTGTCTACGCCGTGGGAACTCTGTGTGATGCCCATGCTGAAATAGATGGCGGCCCGCCCGCCGGTGGCGTACAGTTTGGCGGCCTCGAAAAGGCGATCTTTGGGTATACCGGAGATTTCCTCGACTTTTTCGGGGGTGTAGAATTCGAGGCTTTTTTTGTATTGTTCCCAACCCTCGCATCGTTCGTCGATATAGGCAATGTCCTGCCAGCCTTCGCGGACGATGATGTGTTGCATGCCCATCAGCCAAGCGACGTCGGTGCCGTTATGCTGGCGGAGATGGATGTGGGCGATTTTGGCGAGATCGGTTTCGCGCGGGTCGATCACAATCAGCTTTACGCCGTGGTGTTTGACGGCCTTTTTGATCATGCCGCCGAACACGGGGTGGCACCACGTGGTGTTGCTGCCGGTGATCAGGATCACGTCGCTTTTGGACGCCTCCTGCAAGGTGTTGGTCATTGCGCCGGAGCCGAGGGTGGTGGCGAGTCCGGCGACGGTGGAAGCGTGGCATAAGCGTGCGCAGTGGTCGACGTTGTTTGTCCCGACCACGGCGCGTGCAAACCGCTGCATGGCGAAATTCTCTTCGTTGGTAACCTTGGCGGAACTCAGGCAGCCAATGGCGTCGGGTCCGTGTGTGTTTCGTATCGCGAGGATTTTTTGCGCCACGAAGTCCAGCGCTTCATCCCAGGAGGCGGGTTGGAGGCAGTCGTTGCGTCGGATTAGGGGTGTTGTCAGCCGGGCCGGATCGTTCAGGAATTCCAGGCCGAATCGGCCTTTGACGCACAGCATTCCCTGGTTGGGTCGTTTTTTCCAGTCTGTTTCGGCGCCTCGCGCCCAAACATATTTGCCGTCCTTGACGCCTATCTCGATCACGCAACCCACCCCGCAGTAGGGGCAGACAACCTCTTTGCGCTCGACCTCCCATGCGCGTGCGCGCCCCTTTGATGGCTTGAGCACGAGCGCTCCCACTGGACATACCTGTGCGCACTCGCCGCATTGAACACACGACGATGCACCCATTGGCTTATGGTCGTCGAGCACGAGTTCCGTTTGCGCGCCGCGGTATGCGAAGTCGAGCACTTCATGCATGACGGTGTTGTTGCACGCGGCGACACAACGCCCGCACTGAATGCACTTGCCGGGATCGCGGATGATGCCTTCGGCGGAATCGTCGCGCGGCGGGGGATCTGCTGGAATCAGGAAGGTTGGCCGTTCAATGCCGAGCCGGTAGGCCATGTCCTGCAATTCGCACGTGCCGTTGGCCTCGCAGGAAAGGCAATCATGGCAGCCGTTGGCCAGGAGCAACTCGACGATCATGCGCCGGGCTTCGAGCACGGCGGGCGTCTCAGTTTGGACAACCATGCCGTCTTTGGCGAGGGTCGTGCAGGAGGGCTGAAGGCCCCGCAGCCCCTCGATTTCGACGACGCAGGCGCGGCACCTTCCCGCGCGGCCGGTGCGCGGATGGTAACACAGAGACGGGATGTGAATGCCGGCGTCTCTGGCGGCCTCCAGGACAGTCTGTCCTTGCCCGGCCTGAATTGAGCGGCCATTAACTACAAGCTGCATTACGCTCCCTCGTTTTCACTTGGTGGTTTCAAGGCAGGGGCGTGTTGCGGGATCTGCCGGGCAGGTCGAATTCGCGGGCATAAAATTGTAGACCTCCTTACTGCCGAGGTCGTGCCAGTACGTCTGAAGTCTTCACAGTCACCAATCAAACATGTTGGAGGGTGCGGGTGTAATGCGCCTTGAGCCGCTCTTCCAAACCGAAGTCGTCGAACCGGAGCGGGTCGAACTCCGGCGCGCTGACCAACCCTGCGCGGTCAATTTCGAGTAAGATGACGCGACGATCGCAACTGATCGAGCGGATAAACTCGGTGAGAACCAGGACGCGCTTGCCTTCGCCGGCATGCGTGCCAATCGCGCGGATACACAGGGTATCCGGGTCAATGAACAAATCGTAGAGCAGCCCGGCATCGCCGTCGGTGGTTTCGATGTGGGATCCCAGCAGATGCCTGAGGCTCTGGCGCGTTGATCCGGGAATGGGGCGAAACACGGGATCGGGTTCAGGCTGGCCGCTGAACGGGGTCCATTGCGCGGCCCAGGCAAAGAAGTTGGCGGCCTGTTGCTGGATTTGGTAGTAGATGGGCGGGTCGGCGGAGACGGGAGGATATCTGCGGAGTTGCGCGCAGGTTTTTTGTACGCGCACGCTGCATGTGGCGCCTTCAGGTGGTCCCAGCTCGGCGGCGGGTATCAGGATGCTGTGCCAGGGGTAGTGGAAGCCGAGTGTTGCGACACCGTACTTGAGGCGGCCGGTATCGGCATCGAAGTGAAAGTCGCGCAAGTTCCCGAGGGGCCCGTCTGTGGCGTGGATTTGGAATTCGAGGATGGCTCTCAATCTTCTCAACATGGCTCTCGCGTCCTTTCTTACCGTCGACGTCCCTTTCTTAAGGGCGACTTCCTGCCTATGGAAAATGCGTCTGGCAGCCGCACGCTCAGCCATTTGTCGTTTCAATGTTGAAAAGGACGGTTCGGGGTAAGCAAGATGAGGGCCAAGTGACCGGGCGGGTTGCACGGCGTGCGCGTATAAGCGTAATAGCTTGTAAAACAGGGGCTTGGGAGTGAATCCGATGGCGTAGCGGCCCAGGCGGATCTATGCGGAAAAGGTGCAGAACCTACGGCGGCACGCAGATGGCCTGCGGAATTCCGCAAATGCGGGCGGGCTGCGGATTTGAGCGGGCCGAATCAGAAACGGTATGGTTTTGCCGGCGGAATGGAGCGTTTAACGGTTCGGAGATCGGGATGAAAACGGAACTGGACAATCTGCGAGTAGTGACGTTGGCGCTGAACGTGCCTGGGCCGGTGGCGGCTTCGCGCCTGGCGGGGATGGGTGCGCGCGTGGTCAAGGTGGAACCGCCGGGCGGTGATCCGCTGGGCCGGTACAGCGCGGAGTGGTACAAGGCGCTTAACGCGGGTCAGGAAATCGTGTTGTTGAACTTGAAGGAGGCGGCGGGATTAAAGGGGTGCAATGAACTGCTGGCGTCGGCTGACGTGCTACTGACGGCGCAGCGCCCGTCGGCCTTGCATCGGCTGTCTCTGGACTGGCCGCGGTTGCACAGGGATTTTCCGCGGCTGTGCCACGTGGCGATAGTAGGTCATGCGCGGCCCAACGAGGAGATGGCGGGGCACGACCTGACGTACGTGGCGGGATTGGGTCTTGTTTGCCCGCCGGGAATGCCGCTGACGCTGCTTGCGGATCTTGGCGGCGCGGAGATGGCGGTGAGCGCGGCACTACGCCTTTTGCTGGTTCGGGAACAAACGGGCGAGGGGGCTTATATGGAGGTGGCCCTGGCGGAAGCGGCGGAACAGTTTGCCCGGCCTCTCATGTATGGGGTCACGCGGCCCGGAGGCCTGTTGGGGGGAGGATTTGCCGGGTATGGGCTGTATGAGACGCGGGCGGGATATCTGGCGGTTTCGACGCTCGAGGGACATTTTTTCAGCCGCCTGCTCAAAGAGCTTGAACTCGCTGCCGGGACGCGGCAGGCGCTTGAACAGGCGTTCAGCACAAGGACGGCGGCCGAATGGGAAGTTTGGGCGCGGGAACGGGATCTGCCGATTTGCATGGTGCGGACATGGCCTGTGGGGGATTGCGCCGAACCGGGCTAAGCTATAAGGATATAGAGGTAGATAATTGACAGAGGGGGTTTGCCAGCGTCACGCGAGGTTATCTTGTCGCGGCCAGAGTGAGGGACAGGAGGCCGCAGCAGGGAACGCAGACGGTCGCATGACTCGAGGCGGATGACGTTCCGGCGGGAAACTGGGCAGTGGCCCGGCCACCCAAATGTTGAAGGGCGATGCGGGCAACGGGATACTGCTGGTTTTTGCGGGCGCGCTTCTTCTCTTGGCTCGTAGTGGCCGGGTGCAACGTGGGGTAGGCTATGATGCTCGAGTGGTTTTGATCCGTGGTTTTAGTAAGGAACCAGCGACCATCGCGGCTCCGGCGAGAAGGTAGGTGGCAATATTGGAGAAATGGGGCCCAATCTGTTCTTTGGCCAGATGCCTGGTGCTGGGGAGTTGCTCCATGATCAGGAAGATTATAGGGACAGACGCGCCGAAGAGGATGGCCCCGGCCGCGCCCCAGTTGTTCGCGCGCTTCCAGTAGCAGCATGCAATAAGCAGGACGGACATGCTCGACATGTAGATATTCGCCGTGACGGTCAGATAGTCCCACAGGTTGCCGCGGAGCGGATACCACAGGCCGTAGAACAACAGAAAGACTCCGATGAGGGCGACAATTGCGCGGCTAACCAGGAGCCCCCGCTTTTGGGACCACCGGCGTTTGTGGAACGGCGCCAGAATATCGTTGTAGATAACGCTTGACCACGTCAGCATATAAGAGGAATCGGTGGACATGTCCGCCGCCAGCATGGCCGCAATGAGAACGCCCATAAGGCCCATGGGAACAATTTGGCTCAGGAGTTTGGGCATGGCGAGAAGCGTGTTGCCGCCGACCTGATCGGGTGTGAGCACGGCCAGTGCGGCGATGCCCCAGATAACCGGGATCAGCCAGCGGCATAGGAAAAAGAAACTGGTGCGGGTGTATACCTGCCGTCCAGTTCGGGTGTCTTTAGCCGCGAGCAGGCGCTGGATGGTAGTTTGCCATGTCAGTACCATGGCCACGCTGAGCATCGCGTTGGCCACCACGTATTCCCATCCCATCTTCGGGTGCACAAACGGATTAAAGCCGCCCGCACCATATTGTTGCTCGACGGTCGCCGACAGCCGGTCCCATCCCACGTTCACAAGGATAAGCGCAGTGACCGCGAGGAGTCCCACGCTCATAACGAAAAACTGGAGGTAGTCGGTGACCAAGACGGACAACATGCCGCCCAGAACCGTATAGATGGCGACGGATACCAGGAGTGCCGTCATGGTGATTTCGAGGTACTTGGGGTCGAACCCGCAGACCGTCACGAGGAAGTCGCCGCCCGTGCGCAGAAACACGCCCATGTTGAGCAGGCCGCCCAAAACGATGACGACCCCGCTCAGCCACCGGATGTGCGGCCCGTATCGCAACTCAAAGAGTTCGGGAATCGTCATGACGCCCGCATCACGCAGCGGCTTCACACAAAACCCCGTGTATCCGACAAAGAACATGGCCAAGGCGGCGAGAACGCCGGGCGTGGCCCCCGCGAACCCGTTGACATACCCGCTTTGTGCCGTGTACATGCATGTGACAATGCCGAACTCGGTCGCGGCGAGCGATGCGATGCCGAGATACAGTTTCATCTCGCGGCCGGCGATCAGGAAATGCTCGACATTGCCGACGTACCGGCGTACGGCGATCCCGGCCACCATCGTTGCGATGATGTAAACCCCTACGATGCTCCCATCGAGCCATGTGAAATCGGACACAAATGACTCCTCTTCCCTGTTTGTTTTCCGCCGCATCAGATTGTGGCACGCAACAAAGAGCCTATTCAAGACGACTTGACAGTGCGGGCGCGTGAGGTTAGGCTCTTGAAATGCTGCGTATTTTCCGCTGGGGAGGAAGCACCACGAGCCGTCGCATCTATCATCGGCTTTGACATTGACACGGATTTTGGTACAGCGAAGGAGACATGACGTGCAGGCGATTCCCAAGGCGGAATTTGAAAAGAGGGTAGAGGCGTTTCAGCGGAACATTCGGGAGGCGGGGCTGGACGCGGTGCTGGTGCATTCGAACGAGGCGGATTTTGCCAACGTGCGTTACCTTTCGGAGTATTGGCCGACGTTTGAGTCGGCGGGCGTGTTCGTGCCCGCGAAAGGGGCGCCGGTGCTCATCATCGGCCCGGAGAGCGAAGCCTACGCGCAGGGCCGCAGCGTGATCCCGCGCATCGCCATGATGGTCGAGTACCGCGAGTCCGCGGACCCGGAGTATCCCGGCATTCCAGTCGCCCATTACGCGGACGTAGTCCGGATGGCCATGGGCCATCGCGTGCTGAAGAAACTTGGCCTTGCCGGATTCTCAATCATGCCGCTTCCGGTCTACCTGAGCCTTCAACGGGAACTGCCCGGGGTGGAGCTGGTAAAGGCTGACGATACCCTGACCTCGCTCAGAACCATCAAGAGCGCAAACGAGATCAAGCTGATGAAAATGGCGTATCAGATCAGTGAGAAGGCCATCGACGCGATTCTTGGCGAAATGGCGCCGGGCATGACGGAGCTTCAGGTGATCGGCATCGCACAACGGGAGATCTACAAGCACGGCGGCGAGTACGAAGGCCACGCATTATACTGCTTCTGCGGCCCCGGCACAAAACACGCGATTTCGCGGCCCACGCATAACAAGATCAAGCGCAACGAGATCATCCAGCTCAACATCGGCGCGCGGGTCGGCGGTTATTCGTCGAGCGTGGGTGTCCCGTGCTCGATAGGCAAGTTGGCGGCGCGCAAACGGCGGCTCGTCGAATTTGGACTCGATGCCCATCTCAAGACGATGGAACTCCTGCGCGGCGGCACGCCCGCGGCGGAGGTGGTGCGTGAATACGAGGAGTTCGTCGAGCACAGAGGGTTCAAGGGGCACATGCTCTACGGCCCTTGCCACGGTATCGGCATGATGGAAGTGGAGCGGCCCTGGATTGAATCGACCTCGACCTACGCCCTTCAGGAAAACATGACGTTCCAAGTCGACACGTTCTTCCAGGATAAAGACTTCGGTCTGCGCTGGGAAAACGGCGTCCGCATAACAAAGACCGGCGTAGAGCGACTGTCGCAGAAATATATGAAGATGGTTGAACTCTGAGACGAGCCCGAGGAGTGGCCCAAATCCCAATCAACACCACGGCTATCTCAACGGATTAACTGAGTAGGCACATTTATTTGGCGGGGGTACTGATGCGAACGGCGAAGTCCGTTCCTTCCCAGTGGCCAGCATCCGGCCAGTAGAAGGTGAAACTGACCTGGCGGCCATCGGCGGCGGTTTGGGTGGGGAGATCGGCGATGTGGACTGTCAATCCGGTATCGTGCGTGCTCATATCCTGGACTGTGCTCCAACCGTCAAGGCTCCAGTGAATGATCGCGGGGGCCAGCGTCTCGATACGGAGCGCCCTGCCGGCCGGCATGGAGCGGATCTTATGGTTAAATCGCCACACGATGCGGGGGCAAGGAGTTTTTTCAACGAGGTAGCGCTTAACGGTTTGGGGGGGCGTATCGAAAACGCGGCCGTCCCGCAGTGAGCGCCTCAGCTTGACGTATTCGGCGTGGGTCCACACCAGCGGCATGGCCGAACCGGAAGGCCGGCCGAAATACAGTTCGCGCTTGGGTATGTCCGGTGCATTCCAAATTTGTTCGGGCATCATGCCGCCTTCGTTGGCAAACGATTCCAAAGTGTTCAGGAGCCGCTTCGCATCTTCGAGGTTGCCGGCCGCGATCTCATAGTGGGCTCGTTCTCCGGTGAGCAGGGGCCATGCGCGGCCAATTCCAGATCCGTTAAACGGCGCGCCGTCCTCGTGTTCTCCATATCGGTCGCCGTTGTAGCGGACCCACATGGGCCCGGTGGGTGTCTCCACCCTGGTCAGTGCGTCGATGACTTGTACCGTGGCGAGAATCCGGGGATCGTTGGCGGCGCGCAGTCCAAAGCGAACGAGGGCCAGTGCATCGGGCCCCACCAGATGAACGGCGGAACAGACGCACTCGTCAGGCGAGGCGCTCTTCAAGTCAACGGTTCTCTGGAATCGTGACGCCTCTTCTTCGACGTCGACGGGCGCGATCCGGACATAGTAGCCGGGTACATCGAGCTTCTGGCACCAGCCGGTGTTGGACACATACATCAAGCGGTCGATGGACGCGTTCCATACATCGGCGACCTCGCGAAGGTAGGCTGCAATAGATGGTTCGTGATTGAAGCCGGCCAGATCCGCCGCCGCCAGCAGGGCGGCGATTTCCGCTCCTAACGTGAACGGCGAATAGCCGGGATCTTCCTCCCACCGATCCTGCGGGCTCACCGGCCCGTTGGCGACAAGATACGCGGCGGCTTGCCGGACCATCGGCCAAAAGCGGGCGACGTCGGTTTCATCCAATGCTAGTTGCCGGCGGGCCAGATCCACGAGGAGAATGGGTAGGGCAGTTTCGTCCATTTGTATTGCATTCCAATAGGGCGACCCGTCCAACCACATATTCTGGGCCCAGTGCCCGTCGGCTTCCTGGGTAGCCTGCAGATAGGTGATGACTCGACGCACCGCCTGATGAGCGCCGACGGCCAGGAGCCCGCCCGCGGCTTCGACGAGATCGCGGGGCCAAACGAGATGATAGCCGCCCAAATCGTCGTCGCCCTTGCTGAATCCCCACGGGACCGAGAGGCTGGCGATTACGCCGCCCGGGAACTCGGCGGCTTCGTGTGCCCGCAACACGATGGTGCTGACGCGATAGAGGTTTTGTTGTTTTTCATTTGGGTCGTCGTCCATGGGAAGCAGAGAATCCTGCCAGGTTTTCCACTGCTCGGCATACTGCGTTTGCGCGGCGTCAAAACCGTCCTGCAGTGAAGTGCGAGCCCTGTTCCCCGCCTCGGCGGCGTTGCGTCCGAAACCGAGGGCCAGCACGAAAGCCTCATCCGATTGGACATCAATCTCTGCGGCCAGTGCGATATTGCCGTTCTCGGCCCTCGTGTAGGCCCAGGTCATGTCCTTGTTTGCGGTCAAATCCTGCCAGGCGTCGGAGAACCCAACGAACCCGACCGAGCGGTTAAGCCAAGGGGCGGAACAGGCGAGCGCCAAGGCGTTTCCGTTGCGTTCGGCAAACACCATGGGAATTCCTTTGTACTCGTCCACCCACCCCGTGTTGCCGTAGCCGCGATTGCCCAGATGAGGCGCGACCAGCACGTACAAATGAAACGGATTTTTGCCGCCTTCCGTCGATTGGAACCGTATCCGCTGCAATAGGACTGGATGTCGAGGGTCGGTGAGGATCTCTTTTTCGATTCGATACCGGCCTTGTTTGCATGTGTTGACGAGCCGAAATATAGGCGCGCCGTCCGCCTGATAATTGACCTTGCTCTTGGCGTGCCGCTTTTCTTCGGAGAAGAACTCGCGTCCGTCTGTTACGACCAATCCCATATCACGCGTACAGGCGAGATCGATACGAGGAAAATAGACTTCATTCACAATCCCATGGCTGACTGTAAACCAGAGTTGGTTTCCGGGGCTGAGGGCGGCGCCGATGCCTGTCTTGGCGCTCGATGTCCACCTCGGCGGAATTCCGGGCCACCCTGGCGCATAAACTTGTTCTTGACCCATGACGTCTCCCTCTTGATTACAGGCATTCCCGGACGGCTTGCGCAATATGGCCGGCATCGATTCCCGCCGCGTTCAGCAATTGCGCGGGTGTGCCGGAGGTTGGCATGGAACGCACGGCGAGTTTTACCACGGCGGGAGGCTTTTCGCCCGTCCCGGCGAAGGCATCGAGCACGGCGTCGCCGAGACCTCCCTCGCACCAGTGGTCTTCCACCACTACGAGTCTCCCGGTAATGCGAGCAACTTGATGCAACGTTTCTTTGTCGATTGGTTTGACGGAATAGGCATCG
>JAPLKX010000544.1 GCA_026387845.1 Candidatus Hydrogenedentota bacterium
AGATGGTGCTCGGATCCGTCGGATCGGTCGGCCCGCCCTTCCCGAGCTTCTTCGCCAAGTACTCCGAGCACGGGAAGTCCCCGGGATACCGTGTGAACTCCACGTGTCCGTCCATGTGGAGGATATTCATGCCGCCCGGCACGTGGTTGAACTGGTTGCCGGCCGCCCCGGGGTTTGCGCAGACGATATCCCACATTACGACCAGTTCGCTCTGCGCCATCGCCGATGCGGCGGGATTGTTGATATCCGTAATGAAGAAGCGCTCGATTCCCTCCCGCAGCCGGTATAGGCTGCCGTCTTCGTGATTGATATCCGCAATGACGAAGTCGCCCGGAAGGACTTTGTCGGCGTTGCGCGCGTCGCCCGTTGCGGATTTCCACACGCCCCAGTCGTCATCCACCCGCGTGGCCCAGCCCAGGTACATGTACGAGTAATCGCGAAACTGCTGCGGCACTTCCGGGAACCCCAGGTCCGCCAACTGATCGATCGTGGCCTTTTTATCCATGCCCGTCGGGTCCGATGGACAGAAGATCACCGCGTAGTCGGTCATATATTCCGGATACACCGAAGGCCCCCAGAAAAACGAGTGCGATTGCACCACCGCCCCGCCGTCCGCCGGGTAGTAGCCCGGAAACTGCGGCGGGAACTGCTGCCCCCTGGATTCATTGGCGTACATCTTGAAAACGAGGCCCATCTGTTTCAGGTTGTTTTGGCAGGAAGACCGCCGGGCGGCCTCACGCGCACGGGCCAGCGCCGGCAACAAGATCGCCGCTAAAATCCCGATAATGGCTATCACCACCAACAGTTCAATAAGTGTAAAACCCCGCTTCGACTTCAACATCCTGCGTTCCCTCCTTCCCGTTCGTTCGTGGTTTCCATCGGCGCACGGCGCCTTCACGCGGACGGCATCGATATGCACCATGGAACATAACGGTGACCAAACCTCGTTCGTCCCGTACGCGCAATGGAGAATACAGAATACCACAAAGGGGTAATTGAAAACTACCTCAACATAACCTGCCCGCCGCCCGTTGCCCAACTTCCTCAGTGCAACAACCCTTCGATCACCAAGAGAAGCGAAAAAAAAGCGCTTGACGCCACCCGGTACAGTTCCCCAGTTTCGACATTATGAAAAGCAGAAACCTAAATAAGGGAAGTCGAAAATCGCCTGAGAAAGGAACACATATGACGACTTTAACCATCTGCATAGGGATGCTAGTGCGTCTTGCACTCGTCGTCACAGTATTGGTACTCGTGATGGCCAGCCTCGACAAGGACAAACGTCCCACGCTTAAAATCAATTCTCGAATGCTTAAGATCCGCTGGCCGGAACGCCGCGAAAAAGGGCCGAAGTAAAGTAAATGGGTAAATAGAGGCACCGTTTATCTAATGTACGTACCACCTATTTTCCCGTCAGTTTGATTGCGTTCTCGTTGCACCATTCTTCAATGGCTTTGCGCATGGCGGCGTTTTCGAACTCGTGCCATTGCTCGAGCAGGTTGCGGTGGTTTACCAGGTTCTTGAAATTCGAGTACGCGCCGGCATGTCTGAAAAACCCATAGACCAGATCTATATCGTCGGGCATCGCCTGCTCGGCAAACCGGAACACGAGTTCGCGGCCGAGATCGAGGTCCCTTTTATCGGGAATCTCGACGTACCGCTCGTCGTCGATATCCTCGGGAATCTCGTCAATGTCGGAATAATCGGACCGGTAAAGAATCTTATCCGTCACCCGGTCGTAAACGGCCAGGTTCGCGCCGCCCGGCTCGCCACTCACGAAGTCGATGGCCAACTCCAGTTCAGAGTATTCAGGCATAAGCATGTCTCGCACAAGGTTAGGTTTTCCGTCTGTCCCGGTACCACAAAATACACCAACAGCATACCACGAACGCGTGGTTGAAAACTTGCTCGCCCCGATGCGTCGGCAGCCCGTGGCGCTCTATGCGGGAAGCGGCCGCCTTACTTGAAAGGGCCGCACCGGCACAGGCGCACCACGAACTCCACGATGGCGTCGGCCTGTTCGGCGGTACCCGCTTCGATTCCGATAAACAGGCGTGCGGGATCGAGCCGGGTGCAGACGGTTTCGAGTTCTTTAAACATGTCCAGCTTGCGGACATAGTTGAGGTTGTACCAGATTTGGACGGCTTTTCCGGCCCGCTGTACGCCCTCGAGCATCTCGAGCCAGCGCGAGTGCGGGGGCTGGCCGTCGCCGTGTATCCATTGCACCGTATGGAGCCGGTCGATTTCGAGCAGCCGGGGCAGGTGCCGCAGTGCGCCCGGCCCGTCGAGGTGGTACAGGGCATGGTCGATATGATTGACGCACTCGACGGTGTCCTTGAGGCAGAACCGGTCGAACATTTCACGGCTGATCATGCACGTGAAATCGTTCTGGCCGACACAGACAAACCGGCCCTCGCTCCACCCGCCCGTCCAGTTCGTTGTGCCCTGCCCGGAACCCCTCAACACGCCCCAGACATAATCGACCACCCATTTCCACAACCCCGTCATCTGGTCCATTACGCCCAGGATGGCCTCCGGCTCTTCCACAAGATCGACGAGGAGGTTTTCAGGCCCGCGCATCGCGCTAAGCGCATCGATGCCCGTATGGAGGTCCGGAAAACAAGTGGCCCACTTCCCTTTCCCTACCCGGACGCTCTCCTCGAGCAACTCGCAGTACAGCCGCCACCACTTGTTCGCCGGATCGATTCTCCATTCCGCGCCCGGCTCCCACGCCTTCACAAACGGGACCACCCACGACGTGCTGTCTCCCGGCCGAAACCTCAGATCGGCGCCAAGCCACGCCGCAAACTGGTCCGGACCAAGCCACGGGTTATACGCCGGCAGCGCGTCGCCCGCGAAATGAGTCCGGCCTATCCGGCTCACTGCGGCCGCCATCGCGAGATCCACATTCGTCCAAAGCTCGGCCTCATCCGCCACGTGCGGCATCGGCGGGCCCGGCTTGGCATCGCTCGCGTATACCCACAGCAGCGGATAGCCCTCGAGCTCGTCGCGCCACCACGCCTCGTTGCGCCCAACCGCCCGCTCGATCTGCTTTTCCGGAACAAAACTCGTTTCCACGAAGGCAACCCCGATCTGCAACTCTGAACTGTCAACTTCGCACTGTGAACTCAACTTCGCTCACGAGAATAGCCCCGAGAACAGGACGATCAGCGTTGCCACCCCAACCGCAAATCCGCCCCACCACAGGATCACGCTGTTGTACCACCGGTCGCCCAGCCCGCCGAAAATGTTTAGGTTCCGCCAATTGATCGTGAGGGTGTCGGAGACCTGCTCGGGTCTGGGCGCGGCCGTCAACAAACTCACGGCCACGCACACCACCACGCAGAACACCCAGTTGAATAGGGCCTGGTTCCCGAACGGCTCAACAACGTCAATCGGGTTCGCCGCCAACTGAACGTAGACCTTCATCAAGATGCCGAACGCAAAACCCGCCACCACGGCAACGCTCGCGCCGATGCCGTTGATGCGCTTGAAAAGGATCCCCAGCAGGAACACGGCCGCAAACGGCGGCGCAAAAAAAGCGTACAGTTCCTGAATGTAGACGAACAAGCCGCTCCCAATTTTGTTGACGACGCAGCCCAGCAGGATCGACACCACCAGGAAAAACACCGTCGCCCCTATCCCGAAATGAACGTAGTGCCTGTCCGACGCCGTCTTGTTGATCAGCCGCTTGTACAGGTCGAGCGTGACAACCGTCGAGGTCGAGTTGAGCACCGCGTTCACCGTCGATTGCACCGAACCGAACAGCGCCGCCAGCAACAGCCCGCGCAACCCCATCGGCACCAGCGCGTGCAGCAGTTGGATGTAGCCTTTGTCGGCCTCGGTCCTGACCGTTTCCCATGGCTGCAACAGGATCTCGGGGTTTGTAGCGAACAGGATCAGACCCGGTATGACTACAAGCGCCGGCATGACGATCTTGAGGTAGCCCGCCAGCACGATCCCCATCCGGGCATGGTAAATGTTCTTTGCGGCAAACACCCGCTGAATCATGAACTGGTTGATCACGTTGTACCAGATGCTGAGCGACAGGAACCCGAACACCACGCTCGGCCATGGCGCCACCACATGCGTTGCCGGCTGGAAAATCGCAAGCCGGTCGTAATAGGCCCGCTGGACGATCCGCGGCGCCGTCGCCGCCACGGCCTGCGCCCAAACCCCGTCATGGGCGTGGTTGGCCCGCAGCAACACACGGAACCCTTCGACAACCGAGTGGGCCTCGCCGGAAAGCGCGTGAAGCCCCAGGATCGGCACAATGATGCCGCCAACCAGCATCACGGCCATGGTGAAAAAGTCCACCCACGCCACCGACGCCAATCCGCCGTACGCCGCCCACACCCCCGCCACGATCCCCAGCGCCGCGATCGAAAAGTAAAGGTTCCACCCGAACAGCGTATGCAGCGCAAGGCCGCCCCCGTAAAGGACTGCCGCCAAAAACGCCACCACGTTGCTGATCACCGTTACGATCGCGAAAAAGATCCGGAGAAACCCGTTAAACCGCTGCTCCATGAATTCCGGCGCCGTGAACACCCGCGCGCTCAGCAAGAACGGGATGAATATCCAGATCAGGATGCTGAACGCCATCACGTTGCCCCATTCCCACTGCGCTATACATATCCCGTACAAACACGCCGCCGCAACCATCCCGATAAAATGTTCCGTGCTGATGTTCGACGCGATGTACGACATCCCGATCACGTACCACGGAAGGCGCCGGCCCGCAAGGAAGTACTCTTCGGATTCGTTCTTCTCGCGACGGCCCACCCAGAAACCAATCACGCAAACCGCCACAAAATATACGCCGAACGCCAGATAGTCCAAACCGTTCAGAGGAAACTCGCCCCCACCTATCATGATTCACCTGCCCTTGCTGAGAATTGTCCCGCAACCATAAATACCCTTTCGTGGCACGTCCAGAAGCCAAACCTAACACATCAAAACGGCCTCTTGTCAACACGGGTGTACGTGTCTCTCACCGATCCCGAATTTTCGTAGGCGCGGGCTTCTCAGCCGCGCAAAACTGAGGCGTACATGAAGTCCGTCTCTGCGCACCCCGGCGCCCCTATTTAAACTCTCGCGAAACTCGGCTTGACTTCTTGGCTTATAGCTCCTATAAGCTTATAGGTCCTATTCGGATTTGCACTTCGTCTGTTGACAGTGGCGCGGTTTGCCTGCTATCATATGAAACATAACCACACAAAATCGAACATCCTCCGCGGGGCTCGCCAACCGCACCAGACTTGATCAGGAGTAAACCCGACTTTGGCTGCCATAATCCGAATCGGCGGCAAGACCGTATTTGAGCGCGTCGAGGAATCGTTGTCCTCCCTGTTGGGGGAAGACTACGTGGAGGCGGTCTGCGCCGCCCACGCGGCACTGACCGGCGATTCAAGATCACTCGAGCCCCTCGCCAGGGAAACGGTGGACTTCTTCCCGCAGTCCTGGCACGACCATCTCCTGCGGTTGCTGCCGCGTGTGGGCACGACGCTGATTCCGCCGGCCCGCGGCACCGCACGGGGCGCGACCTCCGACGCATTTGACCGCAGCACCGACACGGACCGCGCCCCGCTCAGTTGCGCCGGCTACTATCGCATCGGCGAGAACGGCCAGTTGTTTCTGACCACCAAGAGCGCCCACTACCACGCCCCGCTCGGCCACAATTTCCCCGGCTACAGGCTTCTCGAGCACGGCAGGCGGCTCGGCATACCCAACGCGACGCATAACAACATTCGCGGCCACATCACCCGCCTGCTCGAGGAACGCCTGGTGCGTTGTGCGGCGGGGCTCCCGCCCGAGCCCGCCGAATCGCCTGATTCGGGCGAACCCGCCGGGCCCGCCCCGCTCAACCGCGTCCTCAACCTCCAGACCGGCAGCCTGGCCGCGGAAGCCGCCGTCAAACTGATCCTGGCGCGTTTCTACTCGGTGCAAAACGGCGCGGCCCAGCCCAAGTATGGCGGGCGCGTACCCGTGATCGGCGTTCTGGGCGACGATCTCGGCGGGCTCACCGCAAACTATCACGGAACCACCGTCATGACGCAGATCATGCGGGGCATGTGGCCCGAACTCCTCGAGCGGCTCGAACGCCACGACGTGTTTCGCGTGCGCGCCGTCCGGCCGAACGATCTCGAAGGGCTCGAGCGGCTGTTCCGCGAAAACGAGACCGGCCCTCTCAAGCTGGCCGGATTCTTCCACGAACTGGTGATGATGAACTACGGCGCCCGCACGCTCTCTGCGCCGTTTGTCAAGCGCCTGTATGCCCTGTGCGAGCAGCACGACGTCCCCGCCATCGTCGACGAAATCCAGACTTGTGTCTGGAGCCCCGAGATCTTCATGTTCCGCGAGTACGGCGTCACGCCTTCGGTTGTCGTGTTGGGCAAAGGTTTTCCCGGCGGCGAGATGGCCGCGTCGCGAATCCTGTTCACCGAACAGTTGGACACGCTGCCCCAGTTCGGCGCGCTCGTCACCAACGGCCAGGAAGAGTTGTCGGCGCTGGCGTATTTGATTACGCTGCGCTGGGTTCAGGCCAACTCCCCGGTTACCGCGGCGGTCGGCGAGTATTACGAATCCCGCCTCGCCGATTTGGCGGAAGCCCACTCAGGCGTGGTCGAGTGCATTCAAGGCCGGCGCCACATGCAAGGCATTTATTTCGTGGATCTGGCGCCCGCGAAATCTTTCGTCCAACACATGCAGCAGGCCGGGTGCGACATCAGCGTGCAGGCATACAAGGAAGGGTGCCCGCCCAGCGCCCTCACCAAACTGCCACTCACCGCCGGCTACGAAGTCGTCGACTTCCTTATCGACCGCATGCGCCAGGCCCTCACCCGCATCTAAGCGAAAGACGGGGACTGACTCACTTCTTTCAACAAAGATTCCGTTCTTCTTACCACGTCTAACTGATGCAGAAAGCGTAGGTCCGAATTCCGATTCGGACTGGACAACCCATCTTGCCCGCCTCATTCGGAGATGGGACCTACGTTTTCGCCAGTTGGTTTTCATCGTTTAGGGAGAGGCAAAGCCTCATGGCAAACTGTCCCCGCTTTTCGCGAACAAGACTATTTAGCCCGGCACGCGTACGGCCTTAGATCCGGGTTGCGGCCATACACCTCGTCGAACGCCGACTCGTAGATCTCGAACGCGCGCCGGAACGGTTCGGCCAACTCCGCGGGCGCGTCGACCCGCTTGAATTGCGACGCCCCCGACGCGCGCGGCGACAACGCAAACAGCGAACCGCGCGCCGCCGACAGGTTGTAGTCAGATTGCCATAACACCGGCAAGCGGCCGAACGCCAGCGCGGACAGTTGCCTGAAATACGCCCCCCGGCTCGCGCCGCCGCCCAGCACGACCGCGTCCACCGCCCCGGAACTCGCCAGCCCCGCAAAAACTCGACCCAGTTCGCAAACCAGGCCCACAGCCGTCGCACGCAGAAAATCGGATCTCGACGTGCCCGTGCCAACACCCAGATACACGCCCCCGCCGTACTGGTCGGGCCGCAGCGGGTTCTGCTGCGCGCAATACGGGATGCACACAAGACCCGGATGCGGCAGGATCGCACGTGCAAACGCGCCCGCCGCCGCTCGCAGCGCCGCCGAGTGTGGCCGGCCCGCAAACGTTTCGAGGGCCCAGTCCCACGTCGAGTTGCCCGCGTACAGCGGCTGGATCACAAACGGGCTTTTATCCAACAGCGGCGGAAGGACCAATTGGCTCGGCGAACTGCCCGTCATCCCCTGCGGGATCGAGAAATTGCCCACCCACGCCGTCCCCATCGAAACTTGCAGCGGGTTCGAGCCGGCCCCGGCCGCCGACAAATAACTCGCTTCCTGGTCGATATACGGCCCGGTTACGGCGATCCCTTCCGCGAGCTTGAACTTGCGCGCCGCGTCCCGATCAAGTTGCGCCGTTTCATGCCCCTGCCTCAACGGCGCCACAAAATCCAGCGACACCCCCACCAACTCCAGCGCCGTACCATCGAGCCGCCGCGTCCGCGCATTGTACGACCCGGCCTGTATCGCGTTCCCCGCATCCTGCCGCCAGATGCCCGTCAGCCGCCGAAACAAATACTCGCCCGCACCGGCATGGAGATACCGCGCGTTGAACAACTCCGGCCGCTGTTCCCGCAGCCACGCTATCCGGCCCAGACCCGTCGGCGGCATATCGAACCCAAACAGCCGCCGCCAAAACGCCTTGCCGTGTTCCACCGCCAGCCTCGAGACCCACCCGCTGGCCCGCGCGTCGTTCCACAGGTACATCGGCGACACGGCCCGGCCCGAGTCACGCTCCACCATCATCGTGCTCCCGCCCTGCGCCGCAACACCCACGCCGGACACCCGCCGCCATCGCCCCCCAACCGCCAGACGCAGCCGCGAAAACGCCCCGTCAAGCGCCGTGTCGAGCGACCCCGCGTCGATCTCCCGGCCGCCGCCCGGCGTATGCCGCACCGGCAGCCGGCGGGACACCTCCGCTACGCACCGCCCG
>JAPLKX010000740.1 GCA_026387845.1 Candidatus Hydrogenedentota bacterium
CGATTGCGGCCGCGACCATCGTTACGGTCGCCGCGTAAAACGCCCGAAGGCGCGGTTTTAACGAGCCGTTCCCCAACAGCGACTTCCTTCCGCAATAAGCCGAGGTCGCAACTGGCCACACTGTACCCAACATATTGTATAGGATGAGGTGGCCCGAACACAATATATAGTTACTCGCAAGGGATTATGGGCCGATATGGCGGTTATGGGGCCTACATCTTGGGGTATGCGGGGCTTATTCGGCGGGGGCTTCCGGGTCTTTTGGGATGCCGTTTTGGATTCTGCGGCCGCTGAACGGCATAAACGTGAGTGGCACGCTGGCCATGGAGGACACCTGGCGCGCGACGCGCCGGATCTCGGAGAGGAGTTGAGCGCGCACCACGGCCTCGCCGACTTCGCCCGGCTCGTCGATGGCGAGGATGCGGTAGTAGGCGAGGACGCCCAGCAAGAACCCGATTCCGAATATGAAATCGAGGCCGCGCAAATCCATGGCCCGCAGCGTCAGCACGGGGGTCACATCGAGGTCCTCGAACCACGTTACGGTCAGGGTCAGTTCGCGGGCCTCGAAATAGTCGGCGCAGATGCCCGCCAGGATAGGGGCGATCGCCGCGGCAATCCCCATGACAAGCGCGTTTACCGCCACGAACGAACTGGCTTTTCCAAACGGTGCGGCGCGCAGGGCAAGATTGGTAACACAGAGGTTGACGCCGGACGTGGCCATCCCGTGAAGGATATAAATCACGATCAGGATGGGCGCCATCAAAAACTTGGCGTCCGGCATGTTCGTAAAGGGCCAAAGAAGGAACGTGAAAAAGAACATGGGTGCGGCGACCGCGATGACGGACTTGTTGCTGTGCGAGTCGGAGAGGCGCGCCCACAGCCCGAAGAACAGGACATTTGTCATCTGGCTGAGCACGGTGAGGCCCACGACGTACGTCATGCTCAGCTTGAGCCGCGAGATCAGGTAGACGGTGAAGAACGGCGACACAAAATTTACGGTGAAGTTCCAGACGCCGATGAACAGGAGCAGTTTGCGGTAGTTGAGGTTTTTGAACGGTTGTGCGAGCAGTTTCATGAGGCCGTCATACTTGACGGCGGGCATCTGCGGCTCGGCGACCCTGCCCAAGTAATACAGGCCGCTCATCCCGGCCACAATGGCGAAGCCAAAAAGGAACGTGTATCCGGACGCGACCGGGTGGTAGCGGCTGTACAGGTCGATTGCGCAGCCCGACGCCAAACTCAACGAAGCGCTGACTGCGGCCGACCACGCCATCCGGCGGGCAAAGAACGTGGCCATCCGGTTTTCGGGGATGACGTCGCGAATCCAGGAGTTGAACCCGCACCCCGCCATGGCGGACAGGCTGAAATGGAACAGCAGCGCAACCAGCAGGATAACCAGCCGGTGTTGCGGCGCAACCAGCCACGGCAGAAGCGCTACCGCCACGTACGTCAGCCGGCTGGCCCCAGCCGTCAGCATGGTGACGGCCTTTCGGTAGCGGGTCCGTTCAACGAGGTATACGGTGGGGATCTGCAGGACCTGCGCGATGGGCTGGATCGCCGCCAGCAGGCCGATCACTTTGTGTGACGCCCCCAGCAGAAGCGCAAAACTTACCAGAAACGCCCCCGTCGTCAGCACGCTCATGATGTTGGCGCACACGCCGTCCACCACCAGCAGCCAAAGGGCCGAGTTGGTTTCCTGCTCGCTCAGAGATTCTTTGGGGCGCAGCGACCTCAACATGTTGGACTGCCTGTCCCCTTATTGATTGGTCTTTCCACTCATTCCGCACCGGGGCCGGCGCGGCAGTTAGTGGTTATCCATCCCCACCGGCCCCCCATGGTTGCAGAGCATATCACGGGTGAGGCGTTCTGCGCCACAATTGTCAGTACATTCAAAATCCCCGCGCTACACCGCCGCCTGGACCGGCCCAACCAGAGCAACAATTGCTTATTCAGGCTTGTTTCATTACAATTATGGGGTTGGCAGCAGGCTGCGCGCCGCCCGGCGGCGGTTTTACCGGAAGTGATAAGTTGCTTGTCAGCGGGCGCCTGACTAGAATTGCCGTATCGGGCGCGACGCGCCCAAGGAGATTGTAACTATGTGGGGCATTGGAACTACGGAACTTGTGGTTCTTCTGTTCATTGTGATGATCGTGTTCGGCGCGGGCAAGCTCCCGCAGGTCGGACGGTCATTCGGGACGGCGATTAACGAATTCAAGAACGCCGTCAAGCCCAAAGACGAAGAAGAACCCCCTACAAAAACCGACAAGACCGAGTAGCCTCACCGGACATCGTACTGCTTGAGTTTCCGGTACAGGGTACGGAGCCCTATCCCCAGCGTTTTTGCGCAAGCTTCCTTGTTGAACCCGCAAGCCGTCATGGTCTCTTCAATGACGGCCTGCTCGATTTCGTCCATGGACGCGCCAATCGGCAGCCGGATCTCTTTTGCGGCGTACTTGGCGGACCTCCTGACGTAATCAGGCACATCGTTGACGTCAATCCGGCGCGTGCCCCGTGCCGCCAAGACCATCCCCTGCACGATGTTCTTCAATTCGCGAACATTTTCCGGCCAGTCGTACCGCATCAGGAGATCCATGGCGTGCCGCGTCAAACTGACGGCGGGCAGGCCGTTTGACTCGCTGGTTTCGCGAACCACGTGCTGCACCAGCAGCGGGATATCCTCGCGCCGGTCGCGCAACGCCGGGGCCTCGATCACGGCCGATTGAAGCAGCCGCCCCAACTCGGGATTGAACCCGTACCAGTCGATCGGCCGCGTAGTGGCCGCCACAACACGCACATCAACCACCACGGCCCGGCCTCCGCCCAGCCGCGTCGTCTTGCGCCGGCGCACCAACTCGGCAATCCGTTCCTGCTGCCGCTCCGTCAGTTCGCCCACCTCGTCCAGGTACAGCGTGCCGTGGTCGGCCAGTT
>JAPLKX010000106.1 GCA_026387845.1 Candidatus Hydrogenedentota bacterium
GTCGGCGAGGCCTTGGCAACGTACGTACGCCACGGCCGGCCCCGGTGTACCTCGCGCCGGGTCTTTATCCGTGCGCGGGCGCCCTATCAGGGGTTCTCCAGTCCTGTCGCCGTCTGTGACATTGTCCGAAGGGCCCTGTCGCGCGCGGGTCTCAATCCCGACTTCAAGGGCGCCCACTTGCTGCGCCACTCGCTCGCGACCCGCATGCTCCGCACAGGGAAGTCGATGGCTGAAATCGGCGAGATTCTGCGGCATCAACTTCCCAACACGACGGAGATCTACGCCAAGGTGGACTTGGGCGCATTGCACTCGCTCGCACAACCGTGGAAAGGAGCCAAGCCATGAGTAGACTCCGAAAGGCCCTCGAAGAGTATCTGGCCGTGCGCCGAGCGTTTGGTTTCAAGTTGCAACCGGCTTGCCATGGTGCGCCACTTTGCGCAATACCGCCGCGCGGCGGACCCTCGTACGGAGGTCCCACTGCAGGGGCTTCTTCCGTACGCGTTCCGCCGAAAGAAACCGTATATCTACAGCGAAGATGAGATCGCACGGATCCTCGGCGCCGCACGACACCTACCCTCGTGGAAGGGCTTGCGAGCCGCCACCTATTCGACCTTGTTCGGACTGATGGCGGTTACCGGCATGCGCGTGTGTGAACCCATCGCTCTGGACAGGGAGGATGTCGATCTCGCGCGAGGCATACTCGTCGTTCGCAAGACCAAGTTTAACAAATCACGACTCGTTCCGGTGCACGAGACCACACGGGAGGCCCTTCGGCGGTATGCCCGTTTGCGGGACCGAATCTGTCCTCAGCCGGAAACCCCCAGCTTCTTCATTTCCGAGGAGGGCACTCGTTTGACGGAGAACGTCGTCCAGAAGACCTTCGTCAAGGTATCGCGCAAGATCGGACTGAGAGGACCGCAGGACAGCCACGGACCACGACTCCACGACTTGCGTCATGGATTTGCCGTCCGGACGCTGCTGCAATGGTACCGGACCGGCGCTAACGTCGAACGCCATATGCCTGAACTGAGCGCCTATTTGGGCCATGCGCATGTGAACGATACCTACTGGTACCTTTCCGCCACGCCTGAACTCCTGCAGTTGGCCATGCAGCGTTTTCATGCAACGGGAGGGCGGTCATCATGAAGACCAACGGCCATTTCCCAGCGTTGCTGGAAGCCTTCTTCACCGAGCGCTTGATGCACCAGCGCAACGCAAGCCCTCACACCATCGCAAGCTACCGCGACACGTTCCGCCTGCTGCTGGGTTTCGCACAGGAGCGACTGAACAAGGCTCCTTCAACCCTGACACTCCACGATCTCGACACCCCGTTCATCGGGTCCTTTCTGACCCACCTTGAGAAAGAGCGCGGCAACAAGGCCCGAAGCAGGAACGTGCGATTGGCGGCCGTCCGCGCCTTCTTCCGTTACGTCGCCCTGCACGAACCAGGTCACAGCGCGTTGGCGCAACGCGTTCTGGCCATGCCGAGCAAACGCCACAAGAAGAAGCAGATCGAGTTCCTCGCACGCCCCGAGATCGACGCCCTGCTCGCCGCACCCAACCGCCAGATCCGGCTGGGGCGTCGTGACTGGACGATGCTTCTGGTGGCGGTGCAAACAGGCTTGCGCGTGTCCGAACTGACCTCCTTGCGCTGTGAAGATGTCGTGTTGGGTGATGGCGCTCACATCCGCTGCACCGGCAAAGGGCGTAAAGAACGCTGCACCCCCCTACGCAAGGAAACGGCAGCGGCACTGCGTGCGTGGCTGCGCGAAAGCAGCGCCCTTCCCTCAGCACCCTTGTTCCCGAACGCGCGAGGCAACCGTTTGAGTACCGATGGAGTCGCATACGTGCTCGACAAACACCTCGCAGCAGCCCGACGGAAATGCCCCTCTCTACGGAACAAGCGCATTACTCCCCACGCGCTGCGTCACACGACGGCCATGGAACTGCTTCAATGCGGTGTTGATCGCGCCGTCATCGCCCTGTGGCTGGGACACGAATCCGTCGAAACGACCCAGATGTATCTCCACGCCGACCTCGAACTCAAGGAAAAAGCCCTTGCCACAACCGCTCCCTTGGGCGTACCTCCGGGCCGCTACCGGCCAAATGATGAACTCTTGGCCTTTCTCCAGAGCCTGTGATTATGCCGAGCAAAACAACTCAAACAGCAAGAGATCCGCCAACGAACAACGCTCTACTCGGCATTATCCGGCACTCGGCATGATGCCGCTTATGCCGAGCTCGGTATAATCGCCATCAGTTCGCCTCGAAATTGATCATGCGTGGGTGTGACCTCAACGTGGTGCGTGAACTGCTGGGGCACTCGGCATTGAGAATGACCATGATCTACGCACATCTCTCGCCCAAGAATCTCTCGGATGCGGTGGCGCTGCTAGTCGATTAGTAGGACGTGTGCCGGCAAGAGCTACAAGCCGAGGACCATCGGACGAGCTATTCCAGCCCGTATTTCTGAATCTTATATGGCACGTAATGGCGCCCACACAAGAAACCCTTGATAACCGACCCGATAGCAAAGCTTTGCACTCATATTGAACCTCCGCCGCGACTGTTAACAAAGGACACGGACTGTTAACAAATTGGGACGCCGGAGGTTAACAAAGTGGCTGGAAATGCTGGAGTTAAAGGACACATAGTTCCTGTTCATTCATTCAAGAAGAGAAGAAGGCCCGTAGAGACGGTCCGAATGCGGTGAGAGAATATGCCAGTCGATTTTGCTCCTGTTACGTTTGATGTACTCCATCAGGGGGACTGCCAAATCCCCGGTACCTGAAAGTTTTGGTTGGTGCAGTTTTCAGGTTGATCGTTGCTTGGGCTGACATGTGACGAGCAAAGGCGACCGGTTTTTCTCGCTGGAACCTGACACGGAACGGCACGTTGCCGTACTCGTGAAGATCTTGGGTAGCTTTGTTTGATGTATATGTATATTGAGGTTAGAATTGGTTGAGCAAGTTAACGTGTGATCACAATAACAGCGCCAATGAGAGAAGATCTTCGGGATGCGTGATAAGCATAGAAACCTTTTATGAGCATGGGCACAAGACGCAGACGGCAAAAGGCTGATGCAAAGAGGACCGATAGCACAAGACCTGCAGATCTATTGCCGGTTGTGACTGAAAGGGATAGATTCAGCAATCGACGGCCCTTGTTAGTGTCAACGACCGTGGGCGTACTTGTTCTTGCCGTCTATATCACGACTCTAGGGCCGACCGTCACGGGGGAAGACAGCGGGGAGCTTATTACGGCCGCGTATACCCTGGGAATTGCCCATCCACCAGGGTATCCGATATGGTGTCTTTTGGGGAAGCTGTTCACGTTCATTCCCTATGGAACCATCGCATGGCGTGTCGCCTTCATGTCGGCATTCTTTGGAGCGGCGGCGGCCGCTGTAGCCTGCCGGATAACGATTCACATTACGGAAAGCTATATAGGCGGAATAGCCGCGGGACTGCTGATGGGTTTTTCAAAGGAGTACTGGGAACAGAGTGTCATCTCGGAAGTGTACTCACTCAATGCGTTCTTTCTGCTGCTCTGCGTGCTGATTCTGCTTATTTGGATTCGGCGGCAGGAACCTCGGCTGCTTTACGCGCTCGCCATCGTCTATGGACTGGGGTTAGCAAACCATAACACAATGCATTTCGTCGGCCCGATTTTTGTGCTGGCCGTTTTCGCCGTGGACCGCAGACCGTGGCTCCATTGGCAGCGATACTGCACGCTGGGCGGCATCGCGCTGGGCACATGGATGCTTATCAACCTCTACTTGCCCATTCGGTCTTACGCCAATCCACCTGTTGACTGGGGCAATCCGGAGACGTGGCAAGGGTTTTGGGATGTGGTGTTGCGTCAGCAGTATTCGTTTGGGTTTAAGAAGAACCCCCATTCGTTCAGCCGGCTTATCGCGCAGGTATGGACCCTGACGAAACTGTACGGCAGGGAGTTTACGCCCTGGCTGGCCATCCTGCCCCTGTTGGGGCTGTACCCGCTATGGAAACGGCACCGCGCCGGCTTCCTGTTGATTGCCGGCCTTTTTGTCTACATCACCGCAGGATTCCTGTTCATCCTCAATTTCAACGTTGACAAGGAGTCCATCTGGGTGAACAACGTCTTCTTCATCCCGGTGTACATCATGGCCGCCATCCTGATGGGCTCGGCGATTGCCGCCTTGGCCCAGACAAGGGTCCGCGGATTCCGTTTACAGTGGCCCGCGGCGTTTCTGGCCGTGTGTCTGCCAGTACTCCCCCTATCGACCAATTACTACTGGAACGACAAGAGCGACTACTGGTTCGCCCACGACTACGGTGTCAACATCTTCAGGACAATGGATGAAGGGGCGGTCTACTTCCCCATAGCGGACCATGCGACATTTCCCTTGATTTACCTGCAATCCATCGAAGGGATGCGACCGGACGTCATTATCGCTAACAAGTACGGATATCCGGAAGAACTGTTCTACGAGGAGATGCCCTATGAGTTGCGAACGTTCTTCAGCAGGATTCTTTCTGAAGAGGAAAGTGGCCGCGTTGAAGACTGGATAGTCGACCGGGGAGACCGGCCGGTCTATTTTACCCGGAAGAGGAACCTGGGAGGCAAGTCAGGGGCCGTTATGGAAAATGCGGGCCTCATATACATTGCTCGGCGGCCGGGCGAGTCCCTTGAGAAGCGCGATTTCTGGTCCGACTATACCTGGCATACGCTCGACCCACACGCCACGCGCGCCGAATACACCGCCGAGGCCGTTGTGTCCGACTATTACTTTTTCCATGCCAGGGCCGAGTTTAAAAAGAACCACAGCGAGCAAGGGCTGCGAGATCTACAGGTTTCCTTGGAGCTTGCCGGCAAGAACAAAGAGGCGCTCAATAACATCGGCAGCGCCTGCGCAGAATACGGCCAACTGGATCCCGCCGCAGATTATTTCCAACAAGCCCTCGAACTCGATCCCGACTACACCCTCGCCCTCGAAAACTGTGCAAAGGTCTTTATGCAAAAGAAAGAGTTTGCCAAGGCCCTGCCGATCCTGAAGAGGGTCGTAGCGATAGAGCCGGAAAAACCGGCGAACCATTGGATGATGGCACAATGTCAGAAGGAAACGGGAGCCATCGAAGAGGCGCTCAGCACGTTCATTCACTTGGCTGACATGACGCCGAACGATGCCAGAGTCTACCGAGAAATCGGAATGCGCTACCTCAACAACGCCAATCAGCCCGAACTCGCCCGCAGATACTTCACCAAATCCCTCCAACTCAACCCCGACCAGCCCGACCTCATGCAAATGCTGGCCGACAACCGAGGTCTCACCGCCAGCCCGTCCATGCCAGAACCACCGAATACGCCCTCTCTCCCCGATATTCCTGTGCCGCAAGTGGGGAACGGCAACATCGCCCCACCTACCCCGCCCGTGCCAAAAACGCCCTCTCTTCCCGATATTCCTATACCCGAAGTTGGGAATGGCGATATCGCCCCACCAACTCCGCCCATGCCAGAAACGCCGTCTCTCCCCAATGTGCCTCTACCGGAAGCCGGGAACGGCAACATCGCCCCACCTACCCCGCCAGTGCCGGAATTCCCCAATGCGCCTCCTCTCCCCAGCATTCCTATGCCGGAGGTCGAACCAAACCCGTAGCTCTGAAGGCGCCCTTCAGCGGACATTAGCAACGGACACTGATATTGGTTTCAAAGACCCTCCGGCAGATGTCCAAGGGAAAAGCAAGCGCAAGACCACCGTGGCAAACAGAGTTGCAGAAATTCAGTCGCGGATGTAGGCCCACTTGCCAAAGAATTCGGGAGTGCCTCCATAAAGGTAAATAGGGACAGTCACCGTTTATTGCCGTTTATAAATTAAATGGTGACTGTGGGGCTGTTGAGAAAGTCGCGTTTTGGGGCGTGATTTAGATTTATGCGCAGCATGCGCGGATTCTTCTTGGGGACCTGATAGGGGTGGGCCTGGATA
>JAPLKX010000464.1 GCA_026387845.1 Candidatus Hydrogenedentota bacterium
GCGTACACGATCCAGTATTACGTTTCGGCTTTGGTTTTGTGGCTGACGCGTTCGCCGGCGGTGGTTTGCGGGCTTCGGCAGGTATTGTTCCTGGCGGCGACGACGCTGCCGGCGTACGCGCTGGCGGCCCGTGTATCGCGGCGGGTGCTTTGCGGCCACGTTGCGGGGGCGCTGACGGTTTCGGGCGTGCTGGTGGCGTTTGGGAGCTATTACCCGCTGTTCATCTGGCCGGACAAGTCCACGTCGGGCCACATCGGCATGGGGGCCGTCCTGCTCACGCTTTACCTGATCGTGTCGGGCCGGCTGGCTGCGGGTTTTTTTCTTGCGGGTCTGATGCCGGCGATCCATGTGGGGCAGGCGCCGGTGCTTATGGCTGTCGCGGGCCTGTACGCGGTGTGGAGATGGGTAGACGCGCCGGAGACGCGCCGCCGCCTGATCCACGCGGTGCTATGGGGCGTCGCGGGTTTGGCGATTTCCGTGGGGGTGTGGCTGGCGCTGCGGATGGCGAATGCGGGCCAGGCCGGGTCGGTCAACGTGATGACGGCGGGCGAGGTGATGTCCGCGTGGCGCTCCTACGTTTTCGGGGAAGACATCCACCGGGCGTTTGCCCGGTTCAACCCACCCGCGCACGGGTACATTGCGCTGGGGATCGCGGTGTTTCTTGGTCTTTTTGCAGCCGCGGGAACCCTGCGCGCCAAACTTCGCGACCCCGCGTCGTGGCTGGGCGTTTATGCGATCATCGCGGGCGCCGTTGTGGTTTCGATCTCGGCCGCAGAATATTGGCTGGGCCCGGCCACGCCGCCCGCCCTGGTGGTTTGGATGCCGAAACGGCTGCTCAACCATGCCGCCGTGATCGCGCTGGCGCTGGCCGTGGGCATCCTCGGCAGGAAGAAAAAAACCGAGGGAGGGGCAGAGGCGCCCGCGGACGCGCTGTTTGTGGTGGCCCTGGCATGGATTGTCCTGACGCCGGTATCGGCATGGCTGGTGTCATCCGCGTTTCATGCCCACTACGTCAAAGCAATTGAAGGCGTCGTGTTTTTGTTGGCGGGCGGCGCGTCGTCCGTGCTGTACGGCGAGCGGCGTCACAAGCGGGCGTACGCGGGGTGTCTAATCGCGGGTACAGCGGCCATCGCCTATTACCACCAGTTCGGTGCGGGCCTGCTGGTTGCGGGTTTTGGCGCAGGCTGGGTTGCGATGTCCGCGGGGCCGGTTGCGGAGCGGCTCAGGCCGGCGGCGATCGTGGCGGGGCTGTGCCTGGTCGTGCTGGCGATAAGTCTGGCGGGCCAGTGGCGGACGCGCGTAACGCTGCCGGTGAGCGCGTTCGAGGCGAGTGTCCGTGATTACCTGGACGCGCACGCTTGCCAGGGCGAGTTTCTGCTGACCCCGCACTGGGAAATCGACTGGCAGGAAAAAACCGATCACCCCGTCCTGTACACCTACGAATTGCCCCAATACATCACGTATATGCCGGGGCTCGCGCCCGACATCCTGAAAATCAGAGCGGACATTTATGACATCCGGCTCGGACTACCGTGGGACTACTCGCTCGACGCATGGCGCACTCGTACCAACGCCCAGTGGAAAACCCTCGCCGCCAAGTACGGGTTCCGCCACGTCCTCTCGCCCAAGGACGTAACGTTGGACCTGCGCCGCGTCCTGACCGGCGAAGGCTATAACCTCTATACGGTCGAGTAGCGTTGCTCGCCCCGGGTAACTGTGCAGGCGAGACGCCCGCACCACAATAGTGGCCGTTTTCGTTCCCGTTGTGGTGCGGGCGTCCCGCCTGCCCAGCACCGCGCCCATCGCTCCCATACACGTCCTATAGGTCCTATGGGTCCCATGTTTTCTTTCCCCCTCGCGCCTGGCGTCACCCAAGCCCAAGCCCGTCGGACCTTGTTTTTCACATCTTCATGCGCTACGCTTATGTCCAATTGGCGTGATTGAACTCAAGCAGGGGAGACGACATGAACACGAACGTTACGCGCAGACATTTTCTGGCAACGGCGGCGGGGACGGCAGGGATTGCGGCGATCGGCCCTATGGCCGCGGCGGGGGCTGAGGCGATTTCGGAAAAGGCGGCGGCCATTCTCAAAGCGGAACGAGACTTGTACGTGGGTATGCTGACGGCCCCGTTCGGGAACGATTCGCTGGAGACGGTGGCCAATTTCGCAAAAGACGCGGGGATACATGGGCTCGAAGTGGTTGCCGATCCCGGCGGAAAACAGATCGACCCGCAGACACTCGACCAGGCGGGCGCGGACGCCGTCAAAGCGTTGGTTGCGGATCGCGGGCTCGAGATCACGTCACTGGCATGGTACGACGACCTTGTCGAACCCGAGAAGACCGAAGAGCGCCAGGCCCATGCGATCAAAGTGATCGATGCGGCGTCGATGTTGGGTGTGGGCGTGGTTTGCCTTGCACCGGGGTGGCCGGCGCCGCGCATGAACAAAATCAACACGATCAAGAAGGTCCTGCCGAAGGTATTCGCGCCGTTGATTGCGCACGCTGGCGAGAAAGGCGTGAAGATCGCCGTTGAAAACTATTTCCAGACGAACCTTCAGGGGATCGACACGTTTGAATGCCTTTTCGAGACGATCCAGGATGCCAATTTCGGGCTTAACTACGATCCGTCCCACCTGTATCACCAGCAGTGCGACCACCTCCTGCCGGTGTCGATGTTCGCCAAACGCATTTTCCACACGCACGCCAAAGACTGCCTGGTGGACAAAGCGGCGCGGGCGCGGATGGGGGTGTACGCGGAGGGGTGGTGGCGTTACGCGATCCCGGGGTTCGGCGACATCAACTGGGGCGAGTACACCAGCCACCTGAGATCCAACGGGTACAAGGGCGTGATGAGCATCGAACACGAGGATTCCGCGTTCGGCCGCGAACGCGGGTTTATTTTCGCGGCGCGGTACCTGGAACAATTCTGCTGAAAAATTGTGGTGCAGGCGTCTCACCTGCATCATAGGTCCTATAGGTCGTATTTGTCCTATACGTCCTATGCCCCTTGAAAGCCCTTACCCTGCTCCCCGTCTCCCGGCTTCACCCTCACCACAACTTCCGGTGCCCCGCACTCCACCGTCTTCGCCACACCCTCCGCGCACGCCTCCACCTGACCTCGCCCGATTGCCAGCCGCCCATCCCCCGCCAAACACACCGCCTTCACCCCATCCCCGCTCACCAACTCCGGCGGTGACGCCTCGCACATCCCCGCACGCGACACAACTACCACCGGCAGACAATCATCCGCGACACCTTCCGGCGCCTGCTCAATCTGCGCTCCCCACGCTACCAGCAGCCCAAGCAAATCCCCCGCCGTCCAATCCGACAGCCGCTCGTACAACTCCAGGTCGTACACATACACACTCACACCCCACGCCAACACATCACGCCCCGACTCATCCACCGCCGGCACGACCGACGCCGTTCCCGCGTCCTTACGCATCATCGCCAGCGCCTCGTCCACCCGGTCCTCCCCAAGCAACGCGACAACATACGCCCCTTGATGCTCGCCCGGCGCAACCGCCGAGGACTGGTCGCGCAACTTGTCCATAAACGCCCGCCGCTGCTCGTCGGTCGGAGGCGGCAGAATGGTCTTCACCCGCTGGCCCGTCCTCGTCACGTCCGTCCACAGCGACTCGCGGTATTCCATCGCCGCCTCAAACAACTCTCCCCGCGACAACCTGTCATACGCCAACCAAAAGTTGGTCTGCGTCTCCATCGGGTACCGCGCCTCGACACGCTCGAGCCGCGAGACATCATAGTCGCCCATAGTGCCTGCCTTTTGGAATACCGGGTCCGGGGCGTAATTGCGTGGATCCCGGAAATTGTGGGGGTTCACGTTTACCAGGTTGAACCCGATCAGTACGCACAGCGCCCCCGCCACCGCCCCTAGCCGCCAATCCGGCCTATACCACCCCGGTGCCCGCTCCGGCAGTGCCCACGCACCCGCCAACGCAACCACAAAATACTCTGTGCCGATCGTCAGCAGGTACCGTACCAACGCCAACGCAGCCAGACCCATCAACACCAGCAGGTACACTGCGTCACGCTTCTCCTGCGACTCCCGGCGCACCACCTCGACCTTCGCCGCCATCCGCGCCACCGGCCAAAACGCCAACAACTTGAACACTACCCACGATGCCAGATACTGTACAGGCAACCACCACCCTATCCATTCAAAACTAGCCTGCCGCACGTCCAGCACAGGCAGCCCCAGTATCAAGAACGCCGCTAAAGACATCACCCCCGCCCCGTCGAGCACCCACCGGCCCGCGCTCCCGCGATCCCGCCGCCCGGCGCCAAGCATCGCCGCGACAATCCCGTAAACCACCAAATTCGGCAGACCCCAGCACCCCTCCAGACCCATCATCCCAGCCGTCACAAAGACACCCGTAAATCGCCCCAACAATGCTACCGCCGACCACATCCCCACCGACACCGCCAGCACGTCCAGCGCCGCTAGGGCCGCCTCCCGCCTACTCATAAAATGCACCGCCGCGAGCACGGCAATCGGCCACAGATTGTTATATAGGCAATAGACGTGATCCAGCGGCTGCCGAAACTCCACCGGAGTCATCCAAAAATAAGCTACGTAGCCAACCGCGTTCAGCGCGACCAGCAACCCCAGCGGCAACAAATACTCGAACGGGACCCGCAACCCACGGCGAACCGAATCCACTACAAACAAAACCACCAGCGCCAGCTCGGACATGAACAGGGGAAACACCAGATACTGCGGCAGGTCAATGTAGTGCCACCAAGGCAGCAGAAACGCCACCACATAAACCAGGAACTGCCCCGCTCCGGTCATTCATCCACCCCCTGCGCCGGCCCCGACCCCGCGTCCGCCGGGTCAATCATGTAAGTTACAGACCCCTCGCCCGACCAAGAGAAAAGGGAGTACATGAACGCCACCGCCATCAAAACAGCCAGAATAATCAAAGTGATTCGCCGCTCAAGCCGCATCCGGTGAAGAATTGTTTTCATTGAACCCGCCCCCGGTGAGTGTGTCCATCGTTTGGCATTTTCTGGATTCTATCGAAGAAATTGTGATGGGACAACTGCGCCGATTGAGACGATTACGGCTACCTAGTTTTGTCCGGCGTAGGCGCGGTCGTCTCGCCC
>JAPLKX010000678.1 GCA_026387845.1 Candidatus Hydrogenedentota bacterium
TCCGGCGCTTTGGAATGACAAAGGACAAATGATAAACGATGAATAATCATCTTAATGATCATACCATTTTATCCTTTAAGAATCAGCTGTTGGCGGTCGTGGATTGCCTGTTTGAGACCGGGGAATGAGCAGACGTCCATTGAGAAGAAGGTGCGGCAACAACCGATCTCGGTGAGGAAATGGCTGTCGGAAGAAACAACGACGGGATAGCCGGTTGCCTCGTAGGCGCTGGAGCGGCCTGCGCGATGTGCCGCGGGAGAGACTTCGATCGCGTCAAATAGAACGTCCGGCGGCAAGAAGCCGAGTTGGGAGAGTACGCTGAACGAGGGTCTGTCGACGTGGGAGGCGATGGCGATTCCGCCGTGGCCGTGGATGAGGTCGACGGCGCCGGAGACCGAGTATTGGGAGGAGAGAAACAGGCGGTGCGGTTCGAGGCGGATTGGCCCGCCGCGCTCGTTCATGACGATTTGCCTGCCGCGGGGTTTGCCGGCGAAGGAGTTGGGCAGGCTTGCCAGGATGAGGTCGCTTACGGCTGCGGCAGCTTGGGTGGTTTCAAACAAGCCGAGTATGTGGGCTTCTTCGGACGTGGTGATTTCGATGCCGGGGATGACAATGAGCTCGTCTTTTGCGGCGGCGATTACGGCGGGGGCGTTGCCGGCGGAATTGTGGTCGCAGATGGCGATAATTTGGAGGCCGGCCTTGATAGCGGCTTTGATGATGGCGGGCGGCGTCATGTTATCGTCGGCGCAGGGTGAGAGGGCGGTGTGAATGTGGAGGTCTGCGCTGAACGGTTTCATGGGGGAGCACCTCAGGGGTTTGAGGCCGGAGGTTGTGGCGGCCGGGATCGGTATATGCAGGAGTCTGGCGTGGCGCGGCCGAGTACGACGTCTTCAGCGAGCGCGGCGCAGGACGGCGCGCCGCACACCGAACAGTCCCTGCCGGGGAGCGTCCGGGTAAGTTGGTCGATTTGCGCGAGTTTTTGCATGGCGGCGCGCATATCGCTGTCGAGCCGCATCCCCGCCCTGGGCGCCAGAGGTTCAACGCGGCGGACGGCGCCGGCCCGGCCGTTGGCAACGAGGATGGGATGCACCTGCCTGGCCCATTCGAACCTGGGCTGAGCCACGAAGGGGTCTTCGATCCAGACGGGCGCCCCGAAACAGCCCTGGTCGCAGGCGTAAAGTTCGATGAGTGTGTAGTCGTTGACGCGTGTGTTTTCGACGGCTTCGAGCACGTTGATGACGTGGCGAATTCCGCTGACCTGGAGGGTCTGCCGAGGGCCGGCGGGACGCGGCAGGCTTCGAGGCTGCCGTGCGTGTACGCCGATGTGTTCAAATGCTTTTTGGCGTAACGCGAGCGGGTCGACGAGATCGATCTTTGTGAGCAGGCTGGGCGCGCGCAACAGGGTGCATTGCGCGGGACATGGCGCCGCCCACACGACATGCGGGGCGGTGATTTCTTCGCGGGCGGCTTCGGCGGGGGTGAGGAACGGTGCGAGATGGGCCAGCAGCGACGGGAACCGGACCTGGATCAGGTTGATGATGGCGGGGCACGCAGGGCTGAAGACGGGTTTGGCGAGGGCCTCGTCGCGGGCGTATGCGGCGACGGCTTCGCGGAGCGCGTTTTCCCATTCGTCAAGCAGGCGGATGTCGGTGAATCCGGCGTCGCGCAGAGCGCCGACCACTTGGCCGGGGCTGACGCCGGGACCGAACTGTTCGAGAAACGAGCCGGGAATGACGAGGACGGTCTTGGCAGTGTGGGCCGGGACGTTGGGTTGAGACGGCATGGCGATGGCGGCGGAATCGCAGGCGGCCAGGCATGAGGTGCAATCGATGCAGAGGTGGTCGAGCACGCGCGGCCGGCCCGACTGAACGCGGACAGCCAGAGTGGGGCAGGCGTGGACGCACCTCAGGCACTGCCGGCATTTGGCGGCGTCGATTTGGACGGAATTGCGGGCGGGGCCCGCGGTCTGCTGGGGCTGGAGCAAGATGGTGAATCGCAACCGGGTGCCTTGACCGGGGACGGATTGCACCGAGAACCGGTCGGAGTTTTTTTTGATGTTGGGCAGGCCGAGCCCGGCGCCGAACCCGAGTTCGCGTGCGGCGGGCGGCGCGGTTGAATAGCCTTCTTTCATGGCGAGATCGATGTCGGGTATGCCGGGCCCTTCGTCGATGACGGCGACGTCGACCTGGGCGGGATCAATGGCGACTTTCATCATGCCTTTTTGTGCGTGGATGACGACGTTCATCTCGGCTTCGTAGGCGGCCACCATGGTTTTGCGGATCAGTTGGGGGTCGACGCCGATTTTTTTGAGGACGTCTTTGATGCGTTTGGCGCCGTCGCCGCCGCTGTCGTAATCGCCGCCGGTGATCACGTGCTGGAAAGATGCAGGCGAGACGCCCGCACCACAATTCTCGGTCGCGCAGGAGCGCGACCCCACCGCGTCCCCCGCCGCATCAGAATTGGCGGAAATCTTTTTAGATGGTTTGCGGGGCACGTTCGGTTTCCATGATTTGATGGAGCTTTGCGCAGGTTTGGAACATGTCGCCGGTTGAGATGATGATGGGTGCATCGTGGTCTTTTGCGGCCTGGACGAGTTCGGGTCCCGGCTGGACGCCGTTGAGCAGGCAGATGCCGGGGACGTCCATGAGTTCGATGAGCCGTACGACAGACGAGTTGGCGAGGTTTGTGACGATCAGGGTGGTGTCGGATGCCTGGTTGAGCAGGTCGGATACGCGGTCGCCGGCATAGACTCTGTTGATTTGGCGTTTTCCGCCACGTTTACCTTCGATGATTTGCGCGCCAAGCTTTTCGGCAATCTGGCTGAGTGTAATGCCCATAAAACAGCCCTCTTATCGCATAGTACCATGCGGAAGCCGGCCCGGCCCAACGCTGGGCCGGGGCGGCTCGAGATCGGGCCTAGGATATGTACTTGCCTCGCGGCGTGTAGTGGGTGTGCAGCAGCTTATGGCTGAGATGGCCGCAGGGGCCGTCCTTGAGGAAGTTGGTGTAGAGTTCGAGTACGGCGGGGTTCTCGTGCGACTTCCGGACTTCGGACCGGCTGTCTTCGGAGTAGATGGCCTTTGCCCGCTGCGTTCGGATTTCGGGGCTGGTCGGGATCGGCTGGCCGCCGCCGCCCAGGCACCCGCCGGGGCATGCCATGAACTCGATGAAGTGGCATTCGGAGAACTTGCCGCCGGCCCGTATGTCTTCGAGCACTTTCTTGGCGTTGGCGGTTCCATGGCAGACGCCGACCTTGAGCGTGACGCCGCGCAGCCAGTCCCAGTTCGGGACCAGATGCGACAGGATCCCGGGGACCGGGCCGACAGCTTTGATAGGCAGTTCGGCGTATTTGACGCCTTCGAACCCGCGGACCGGAATGATGTCGGCGTGGTCGAACAGGTTCTCGACCTTGATGCCGCACACCAGCTCGACGACGGTGCGGATGGCGGCTTCCATGACGCCGCCCGACGCGCCGAATATGACGCCGGACCCGGTTTCCTTGCCGAACGGGTCGTCGAAATTGGATTTGGGCATGTTGGGGAGATCGATGCCGGCTTCGCTGACCATCTTGGCGAGTTCGCGTGTGGTGAGGCCGTAGTCGACGTCTTTGAACCCGGAGTCGCACATTTCGGGCCTGTTGCACTCGAACTTTTTGGCGGAGCAGGGCATCAGGGCGACGGTGACGATGTCCTTGGGGTCGATACCCTGTTGCTGTGCGTAGTAGGTCTTGATGACGGCGCCGAACATTTGCTGCGGGCTTTTCGCGCTCGAGACGTGGCGGAGCATCTCGGGTGCGAAATGCTCGATGTACTTGATCCAGCCGGGCGAGCAACTCGTGAACTGGGGGAGCGCGATGTCTTCGTGGAGCACGAGTGACCGGTACAGGCGCAGCAGGAGTTCGGTGCCTTCCTCGATGATGGTGAGGTCGGCGGTGAAGTTGGTGTCGAACACCTTGTCAAACCCGCAGTGTCTCAACGCCGTGTTCCCTCGTCTGTGGGGTCGTTGGCGCGCAGGGCGCCGGTGGGGCACCGGTTGATGCACTGGCCGCAGTTGATGCAGACGACCTTGCCCAGGGGTTTGTCGAGGAATGTTTCGACTTTGGACTTGGCGCCGCGGCCCGCCACTTCGAGGACGCCGACTTCCTGGAGGTCGATGCAGGTTCTGACGCAACGGCGGCACAGGACGCACTTGTTCATGTCGCGTATCACGGAGTGGCTCGAGGTGTCGATGGGATATCGTGGTGCCTCGATGTGGCCGAACCGGAACGAGTCGACGCCGTACTCTTTGGCGAGCGCCTGGAGTTCGCAATTGTTGTTTCGTGCGCAGGTGTAGCACTCGCCGCAGTGGTTGGACAGCAAGAGGTCGATGACGTGCCGCCTGGCCTGGCGGACGGTGCGGGAATGGGTTTTGACGTTCATGGGCGACAGGACCGGGTAGGCGCATGCGGCCTGGAGGGTTCGCTGCCCTTCGACCTCGACGACGCAGACCCTGCACACGCCGGCGACGCAGAGGTCTTCGTGGTTGCACAGGGTGGGAATCCGGATTCCGAGCTGTTTGGCCGCATCGAGGATGGTAGAGCCCATCGGGACTTTGACTTCGCGCCCGTCGATGGTGATGGCCACTTCGCCGCCGATCAATCCGCCGGACGGAGCGCGCTTGACATCGAGGCGCCGCTGGCTAATGGGTGCACGTGAACTTTCTTTGGTGGAGACGGATTTCTGGCTCATCGGTGACTCCTTTATGACACGGCAGCCCGATGGGCGGGGGTGCGGCCCATGAGCTCGTCTTTGAAGTTCGCAACTATGGACAGGAACGCGTTGGGACTGGACTGGCCGAGCCCGCATTTGGAGGCCAACTGCATGGTTTCGCCGAGTCGGCACAGTTCGTTGAGGTAGGCCATCGAGCAGCGGCCCTGTTCGAGCAACGCGACGCCTTGGAGTAGTTTGACGTTGCCTTCCCTGCACGGCGTACACTGGCCGCAGGACTCCTCGACGAAGAATTCGAGGAAGTTCCGTGCGACGGCGAGCATGTCTCTGTTTTGGCCGAAAACGATGATGGACCCGCCGGTGGGTACGTCTTCGAACGCGAGGGTGCGGCTGAACCCTGATGCGGGGACGCATCGGCCGGATGCCCCGCCGACCTGTACGGCCTTGGTGTTTTCGCCGCCGACTTCCTTGAGCAACTGGGCGATGGTGATGCCCATGGGGAACTCGTATACGCCGGGGCGTTCGCAATCGCCGGACACGCTGAATATCTTGGGGCCGGCGGACCGCTCGGTGCCGATGGCTTTAAACCACGGTGCGCCTTTGGCCATGATGCAGGGCACCCAGGCCAGGGTCTCGACGTTGTTGACGATGGTGGGATAGCCCATGTAGCCGGTGTCGACGGGGAATGGTGGGCGGTTTCTGGGTTCGCCGCGCTGGCCTTCGAGCGACTCGATGAGTGCGGTTTCTTCGCCGCACACGTAAGCGCCGGCGCCCATCCGTACCGTTACGTTGAAATCAAACCCTTCGCAGCCACGGACGGATTCGCCCAGGAGTTTTTGTTCGCGCCGTTTGGCGATGACGGCTTCGAGATCTTTGCGGATGTAAGCGTACTCGCCGCGCAGGTAGATAATGCCTTCCGCTGCGCCGATTGCGAACGCGGCAATCGTCATGCCTTCGATGACGAGGTCGGCGTACTGGGCGAGGATGACGCGATCTTTAAATGTTCCGGGCTCGCCTTCGTCGGCGTTGCAGACCACGTATTTGTGGCTGCTGTGTGCGGCGGCGGCGAGGTTCCATTTGACGCTGGTGGGGAACCCGGCCCCGCCACGGCCTTTAAGACCGGAGGAGGCGATTTCGGCGATGACGTCGGCGCGCGATTTGGCCAGTGCCTTTTTCAGGGCGGCGCCGGGCTCGATCTGGCTGAACGTGAGCGTGTTTCTGGGGGTATTCATTTAACGTTCCTCCGCAGCTTCGACCGCGTAGATGCCAAATGTTTTGCGGCATTCTTCGACGATCTCGTGGACTTTTTCGGGGGTGACCCGGGCGTGGATGGTGTCGTTGACGAGGAGTGCCGGGCCCTGGTCGCACATGCCC
>JAPLKX010000226.1 GCA_026387845.1 Candidatus Hydrogenedentota bacterium
TCGCGCGTGTTCGGCCCGCAAAAAGGCGCCGGCGAGACCGCCGTGGAGGAACTGGACGCGGCCCTGAGACGGTTCGGCGAGGTGGTCGCGCGGGATTTGGGCGTGCCGGTGCTCGATGTGGCGTGCGCGGGCGCGGCGGGCGGGCTTGGCGCGGGCCTGATGGCATTTTGCGGTGCGCGGCTGATGCCGGGCGCGGAGGTGGTGGCGCAGGCGTGCCGGCTTGAAGAGCGCATGTCGGGGGCGGATCTGGTCATCACGGGCGAAGGCCGGATTGACAGCCAGACGGCCGGCGGGAAGACGCCGCTGGGCGTAGCGCGAATCGCCAAGAAGCTGGGCATCCCGGTAGTGGCCGTGGCGGGAGAGCTGGGCGTGGGCTACGAGATTCTCTACGACCTCGGCATCGACGCCATACTCCCAATCCAACCGCGGCCGATGACGCTCGCGGAATCAATCGCCGCTTGCGAGTATTCACTCGAGCGGGCCGGGGAAAACCTGGCGCGGCTTGTTATCGCGTTGAACAGGAAGCAGGCATAATTGAGGCATTGCGGATTTCGGATTTCGGATTGCGGATTAAATTGAAGCGCAATGGTCGAACAGGCCATGAAGTGCCTCAGCGATCTGTTTGCGGATCAAGCGCCAACGTGTACAGAGCCGCAACCAAAAAAGACAGGCAACTAAAATCAAAATTGGGACACCCCCCACAACTGCCGGGGGGCGTCCCAGACAAGAATTCCCAATGGTACCGGCAAACATAGGGTTTGACGATCCCGAGTTATCGGGAAGACGGCTGGCGCGCCTGCTTGAGCGAGGCGGGCCGGGGCTGGCCGCAAATCTTACGCGCGCGTTGTCGGAATCGGCGGAACCGGACTTGGTCCTGGTGGCGCTTGAACGGTTTCTCGATGCGACGGACGCGCCCGAAGCCGTACTCGAACGGCTTGGCCGCGACATCACTTACGCCCGCCTCCTGGCGACCCTGTTTGACCAGAGCCATTTCCTGACGGACATCATGTGCCGCCGGCCGGAGTATGTCCCGTGGCTGGCGGACGAGGCGGAGTTTGACCACGCCCGCCCGCGAGACGAGATGGCCGCCGAAATGATGCAGTGGCTGGAAGGCTGCGACACACTCGAGGGTTGCGGCAGGGTCATGCGGCAGTACCGGCAGCGGGAAATCCTGCGGATCGCCGCGCGCGAGGTGTTTGTGCACGTCCCGCTGTCGTCGCTGACGGAGGACTTGTCGAATTTGGCGGATGCGGCGCTCGATGTGGCGGTGCGGATTGGATTACGCCACCTCGAGCGGCGATACGGCACGCCGGTGTTGCGGGAGCCGTCCGGCGAGACGCGGGATGTAGCGTTCACGGTGATCGGCCTGGGCAAACTCGGGGGCAGGGAACTCAACTTCAGTTCGGACATCGACCTGCTGTTGCTTTACGGCGACGAGACTGAAACGACCGGTGGGACGTCCGGCCCGGCGAGCACGCTGGATTATTTCCACAAGCTGGGCGAGTACATCATCAAGCTAGTGAGCGAGCAGACATCCGAGGGCCACGTGTTCCGGATCGACATGCGGCTGCGCCCGTACGGCCGGACAAGCCCTTTGGCGATCAGCCTGGCGCGGGCGCTCGAATATTACGGGGGGTACGCGCAGGCGTGGGAGCGCCAGGCGCTCATCAAGGCGAGACCGTGCGCGGGCGACCCGGCGCTGGGCGAGCGGTTTATCGAGTCAACGCGGCCGTTTGTGTTTCCCCGGTATTTCGACGACGCCACGCTCGACGAGATCCGGCAAATCAAACAGCAAACCGAGGCACTCGTAGCCGACAAAGGCCAGGCGGGCATCGAGGTCAAGCTGGGCCGCGGCGGCATCCGCGACATCGAGTTCACCGTACAGATGCTCCAGATGCTCAACGGCGGCCGGATGCCGGACCTGAGAACCCGCAGCACACTCGACGCGATCCGGGCGCTCGGGTTGCACGGGCATCTCAGCCCGTTCGAGGCGACCGCGCTGGCGAGCCACTATACGTTCCTGCGGGGCGTCGAGCACCGCCTCCAGATCGAAGGCAGCCAGCAGCGGCACGTCCTGCCGCCCGAGGGCAAACCGCTGGACCGGTTCGCGCGCCGGCTCGGCTACACCAGCGGCGAGTCATTTATGGCGGCGTACCGCGACAGGACCCGCGAGGCCCGGGACATCCTGGACAAGTTCCTCACTACGGAAGGGGCCGGCACGCTGTGGACCTACGACCTGCTCAGCCCCCAGGCCGAAGGCCGGGTAGGCATCGAGCGGCTGGTCCAATACGGGTTCCGCGACCCGCAGAAGGCGCGGGCCGAACTGATACGACTCAGCGCCGGGCCGGAAGACCAGCCGTACGCGTTTCACGTGCGGCAACAGTTTGCGTCGATCGCGCCGACGCTGCTGGAGTCGTTGGCGGACTCCGGCGACCCGGACGGGAACCTGGTTCGGCTGGGGCGGGTGTTCTCGAATCTTCGCGCCCCCGGATCCGTTTACGA
>JAPLKX010000523.1 GCA_026387845.1 Candidatus Hydrogenedentota bacterium
GACGCTCCGGTTCTTCCGAACCGCCGTAGAGTTTGATCAACATGGCGTAATCGACCTGAGATCCAAATGCACCCTCGACCGCTTCTAGGTATACCCGATGTCCATCTGTCGTCAATTGAACACGGTTTGTTAGGCGTTCCGCAAGGTCCCGCATGAAAATTCGCGCATCCGCAGCATTGCGCCGTCCTACGTGCCACGATGCGACGAGTTTCGTATCCGCGCACATGGCCGTCCAAGTCCAAATGTCGCCATATCCGAGTTGACCGCGCTTGTCTTCTGGAACGTTCTTTTCTTTGGCATAACAGAATGCCCAGATCTCATCACATTGCAGACGTTTACAGGGCAGGCTGCGCAACACCTCATCTTGGTATTGGCGACATGCGGCACCAACACTTCGCAGAAGGCTGGCTACGGTGTTCTTGCTTACACCCGTAAGCCGAGTGACGGCCCGCATACTGTTGCCTTCGCAAAGCAAGTGGATAATCTGGACTCTCTTTTTGAGCGGTAATCTGTTTATGACTGGGTTATACCTGACCGCTCACGCATTTGTCAAGTTCATTGTTTGTCCAAATGGCGGCAGGCACCTACGGGCCTATTGACAAAGCCCTGACCCGTGTGTTAACCTTTGGGTGCAATGAATGTTGAATTCGAAGACAAGAACCTAGACCGACTTGAAATCGACACGGGTTTTGATGGTGGCTGGCCGCAAGCAATCGTGCGAGCATTTCGAAAACTCATGAACATGATTCGGCAAGCGCCAGACGACCGAGTATTTCGAAATTCACGTGGCGTGCATTATGAGAAACTAGAGGGAGATCGAAAGGGTCAGCATTCCATGAGACTCAACGATCAATATCGCCTCTTGATACGCATCAAGCAATTAGACAATCGAAAGACTGTTGTGATTATGGGAATAGAAGATTATCACTAATTTGGAGAAGTATAAAAAATGAGTGTGCGTATTCCAGCAGAAACATTCGCCCCTGGTGAGTACCTCAAAGATGAGCTTGAGGCACGAGGTTGGTCTCAGATCGATTTCGCGCATATTATTGGCCGTGACCCAAAGACGGTGAACATGATCCTTTCTGGGAAAATGAGAATAACCGAGGATACCGCAAAGCTGCTAGAGGCAGCCCTTGACCTCGATGCTCAATATTGGCTCAATTTGGAGTCCGCTTACCGTTTGGCCATTGCAAAAGAAACGAAAATTCCCGATAGGGTCTCAAGGCGCGCCAAGTTGTATGATAAGTATCCAATAGGACTCATGACGAGACGTGGATGGATCGAAAAGACTGACAGTCTTGATGTCCTGGAGCATAGAGTTCTTTCGTTCTTTCAGATATCAAGTCTTGATGAAGAACCTAGATTTCTCTGCGCAGCAAAGAGGAGGAACGAGCCCCAAAAGACCTCCATTCAGCTTGCTTGGTTATACCGCACTCACGAGATTGTTAAATTGATGCCCGTTCACGGATTCACACAAAAGAAACTCGATGAAGCCCTCAAGAGGCTCAAGGCGATCATGAAGCATCCAGAGGAAATCAGACACATTCCCCGCATTCTGGCAGACGCGGGGGTTCGCTTCGTAATTGTCGAGGCCCTGCCGGGTTCAAAGATTGACGGTGCCTGTTACTGGCTTGATAGGAACACCCCGGTCATTGCAATGACAGTTCGTCTTGACCGCATAGATAACTTTTGGTTTGTATTGTTGCATGAATTGCGACATGTGGCAAATGGACATGGGAAGCAGTTTTGCATTCTCGACACGGACCTGCTCGAACAGGAACAGATTACGCAAGAGGAAGAGCAAGTAAATACAGAGGCAGAAGATTTTCTGATTCCAAGGGATCAGATGAGTGATTTTATTGCCAGGGTCAAGCCGGTCTTTTCGCAATTGACGATAATCGGCTTCGCTAATCGCATAGGTATCCATCCAGGAATTGTTGTAGGGCGATTGCGCAAGAAAGAAGTGATTCCCTATACGCATTACACAAAGATGCTAGTGAATGTTCGACATATCATCTGCTCAACGGCTCTTTGCGATGGATGGGGAACCATGATGCCAGTGAGGAGCAACTGACATGACCTATAATGAACAACTTCAAGAATTGGTGACTAAGTATGTAAATGCTAATGAGCCTTGGCCCGCCACCGCACGCATGATTGCCGCATGGGCCGTGCGGAACAAGTGGTGGAAGCCGCAACCATCATCCATCATAAATCAGTGCGCAGACCAAATCTCTCGCGCGATGCGTGAGGAGTACTATACGGACCCCCAAGGAAGGAGGGTGCGGACAAAGCACGCTGCAACACTGAAGAGCGAAGGGGAACAACAGACTCTCTGGGCTGATATTCGAACCGCCGACCATGAGCATATGGAATTGGCATTTCAGCAGCGGCGACGCGGAATAGTCGCTGACTGCCACCAGCTAAAAGCAGACGTGGATAGCTATAACGAGAATAATGAGAATGACGGTTGTTTCCAGTTGTCGCTCAATTTCACTTACGACGTAGAGGAATTGGAACTGGCCGAGGTTTAGTCCGAGGATCTTTTCCAGCGCGCCTGAGCCGCAATTCTAGCCATTTCAGTACGTTGCTTTGGTGTAAGTTTGTTTGCCCGCGCTTTGCCCCCCCTCTGTCCGCCCTTGCGCCCCAGTGCAACGGCTGCGGGATCTTTTTCCGCTGGCGGGATTGGCCGTTCACCTTCTCCGGTCGCGGCTGCTACAATGCTAACTGCGAGTTGATTCAGGTCACGCGCCCGTTTCATGTATTCATTATCCCGCATGATCCCCGATCAGTCAAGGCCCCGTGAATTCAAATTGACCCACTACCGGGATGCGGATTGTGTTGACGGGCGGGATGCGGCGTGGTAGAGTGTGCGATTGAAACGGGCTTTTTGCGGCCTTGGGAAGGGTAAAGGATGAGACATAAGCATATCTGCGTAATATCTCGTGCGTCGATATTTAGTGGGTTGACCAGCGGTCTGGATACGATCGAGTCCGTGATCATTATGTTGTTGAGCGTCTTTTTCAACTCGTGGGATAACTTTAGTTCGGTTATCCAGAACCTGCAGAAGTATTACCAAAAAACCTGACCGGCTTCCGCGGTCCGCAACATTGGCTCGCAACGTTCGCACTCGACATCGGGTTGCAAGTCGGGGAATGAAGCTGGGGGTGGGTCGTCATGAAAATGGATCAACGGCCGATCATCTTGTTCATTGCGGCCGTAGCGTTGATAGCGGCGCTTCCAGCCCCCGCCCGCGCCGAAAGGTGGACTCTTGCCACCGCGGACACCCGGATTGTTATCGGGGTAGACGATAACCGGCCCGCCGTTCAGAAGCTTCAAGACCTGACCGCCCAGTACGATTGGATTGACGCCCCCATCGGCGTCCCGCTCATGTCCAGCGTGTCCATTGCCGGCCAGGAACGTCCAACACAATGGCAATTCCTCGACGGCACGCTAAGTGAAGACGCCGCCAGCCTCACGCTCGCATTCCAGAATCAAGATCCAAAACTTGTCCTCAGGTCCGTCTGGAGGGCGCGGCCGGGGCGCGGCCCCGTCGAGCATTGGATGACGCTCGAAAACCAGTCGGATACCCCGGTGACGATCTCGCATCAGGACAGCCTGGCGCTTGCCGGACTTCGGCCCAGTGCCGACGCAAAAATATGGTGGATCAAACGCGGGGGAAGTAACGCCGGCACGCAAGGCGGGACCTTTTCCGAACCGTTCACAGCCCAGCTCAATCTCAACCTGGTAAGCAACTGCGACGACGGCGCCAGCCCCGTCCCCTGGCTCGCCGTACACCAAACGGGCGGGGGCCTCTATGCCGGGTGGGAATTCTCCGGGCTGGGCCGCATCGCCGCGCGGTCACGCGAAGGCTCGGCCCTGCTCGATGTCGATATCGGGCTCATGCCGGAATTCAAGACCGACGTCGAGCCCGGCGAGGTTTTCCTCGTCCCGCCCGCGTTCATCGGCTGCTATAACGGCGATATGGACGACGGCGCCTACTCGCTCCACCAATGGATCTTGAAATACCTGCGCCCGCGCCTCCCCGAAGACGTCCCCGATCCTATTCTGGCGTACAACCTCTACCTGGATGCAGGCGGAGCCAACGCCACGCAGGAGGACGTCCTCCGGAGCGCCCAGTTTTGCCGTGACCTCGGGTTCGAAGCATTCATGCCGGACGCCATGTGGTTCCCGGCCTGCGGCGACTGGCGATGGGACCCCGCCCGCTTTCCCAACGGGATCAAGCCCATCGAGGAGTATGCGCACACATCCGGTATGAGGCTGGCCCTGTGGTGCGCATGGACCAACGGCGGCGTCTCTGAACATGAGGGCGCGCTGAGCGTGCGTGGGGCCGTCGGCCACCCGGATTGGTTCAATTCCGATTTTGCCGCGGACTGGCAGCCCGGCCCGTTCTACGGCGGCCGGGTTTGCCTCGCGTGCCCCGAGGCGCGCCAATGGGAAATCCAGAAGACCCAGTGGCTCGTGGCCAATCACAACCTGGACTACCTCAAGCACGACTGCGGGCCTATTGTCACGCACGGCGCCGATACCAGCTACTGGGCCGCTATGGCCTACTACGAAGTCCAGGAAAAACTCCGCGGCGCGTTTCCCCGGCTCATTCTTGAAAACTGTTCGGGCGGCGGGCACATCAAAGATTTCGGCGTCATCCAGCGCACCCACTACACGGTCACCACCGATACCCTGTCCAACCTCCCGGACCGACAGAGCCTCTATGATTCCACCTTCGCGTTTCCCCCGATGCTCTTGCAGGCGTACACCTACGAGCGGGCATACAAAGTGCCTGGCGACGACCCCGGAACCTACCTCTGGCGCAGCGGCATGATGGGCGCATGGCAAATCGACCCCACCAATACGCGCATTTGGACCGACGGCGAGAAAAACTCCGCGCGGAGAAGCGCCCAAATCTACAAAGACTGGATTCGGCCTATCCTCAAAGACGTGAAAGTCCACCACGTTTTGCCGCGGCCCGACGGCATCCATTGGGACGGCATGTTTTATTGGTCCCCCGGGTTGAAGCGCGGCACCCTGTACATCTTCCGCCCCGATGCCCAGGAAGAGACCACCCTCGTCCATTTGAAAGGGTTGGACCCCAAACAAGACTACCGGGCGTGGTCCGAGGACGGGTCAATCCAGCCCGGCGTCCGCACCGGTTCTGAACTCATGGGCAACGGCCTCCTCATACGCCTGCCCGCCCGGTTCAGCAGCGACCTCATCTTCCTCCAGCACGCCGCCCCCGGCGCCTCCCAGCCCTGAGCACCGCCCTTACATCCTTCGCACTTCGCACTTTGCACTTTGCACTGTCAACTTTGGGTAGTGGTACATTTTGAAGTTTTGCAGTTGATTAGGGTATATTGTCATAGGAAACACCTCGGGATGGGGATTCAATGACCGCAAACTATAAGCTTAAGGCAATCAATCCCGTGAATCCCCAAGGGCCGAAAACGGATATAACAATACCTGGCGACTTGATAGAACGATACTTTAAGTATGATTCGGTGCGTTTTGATAACCTTGAGGCGGCAAAGCATGTGCTGGAGAACACCGTCTTGATTTTTTCCGGTGTCCGCATGTTTAATAAAGGGGGATGGTGTTACGTAGGCTATCCCGAAATGTGGACAATACGCGAAAATGTAACGGCACCGTTCCCTAGGAATATGGTATTTGCAGTTTATGTTAACGCATTGATGGTTTTGTATGAGTGTCGCGCCGAAATTGCAGAAAAAATCGAAGGTGAGGAGCAGTTGTATCCCAAGGATTGGAAGAACAGGTATGGAGGTTTGATATGGAAAAGCACTTTCTAGCCGATCTTATTGAGCCCCTAAAAGTAGGCGACCATGAGAAGCTCGATAGTAATCATCCTCGCCCTTGGTTCAATTCTCACGGTGACTGCGTTATATACCAGACGGCAAATGAGGCAGTGGTGGCGGACCGTGTTGATGAACTTCTGACGATCTATAATTCTGCCATCGACAATCGCCCTATCGGCTTCCAAATTAAGGGCGTTTGCGGACTATTGTCTGCATCCGGGGCTGATGGCCTTGCTATAAGTGCAACCATATGTGCAGGTGAAATAAGAGAGGTTTCGCTCTCGCTTCTTCTCTTGATGGCATATGAGACTCATCCTGCGACTTTTGCGCGGCGTCAAGGATATGCATCTGCGCTTAGCCAAGCAGCCTCTGCCGTGTCGCTTTGTGCCCCTTGCGCTTGATCTTCGGGCCATGGATAACCATCAAGGGCCGAAGGGTCTACCCGAAACGCGCCAAAGTGTTTCGGCTAGTTGTCCCAACAAACGTTTAGCGGCAACGTAAAGGGGCCATGGGCGGCTAGTTCCTGGCCCCTAATTTCAAAATGTACCATTACCCCAACTTTGCACGGTGAACGGCCAAAATCCGCACGTAAGGCTCTCTCACCTCGAAGCGAGTCCTTGATTGGGCCTGCAACGGCAGGCCATTCCACGATCCTGGGGTTTTGCTGTGAACACCGTGGGTCTCTTGATGCAACGCAGCGAGGGGGCAAGCGGCAAGATGCCGCTTCTACATAAGGTATCTCGTCGAGTTTTTCTTACAGGATCGGCCCTTATGGCAGCGGGCCTGGCGAGTGCGGGTGAAAAGGCCCAAAAAGGAAAGCGGGGCAGTTCAGCGAACGACAAATTGAACATCGCCGGCATCGGGATCGGGGGCCGCGGAAAGTCCAACCTGGAAGAGCTGGACGGCGAGAATATCGTGGCATTGTGCGACGTGGATGAACAGTATGCCGCCAAGGTCTTCGCGAAGTATCCCAAGGCAACACGGTATAAAGACTACCGCGTCATGCTAGAGAAGCAAAAAGACATCGACGCCGTCATGGTCGCTACGCCCGACCACACACACGCCATTATCTCGATGGCCGCAATCAAAGCCGGCAAGCACGTCTATTGCGAAAAACCCCTTACCCGCACTCTCTTTGAGGCGCGTAAACTCGCCGAGGCGGCCCGGGAAATGAAGGTGGCCACACAAATGGGCATCCAGGGCCATTCGCACGAGGGCGTACGGCAAATCTGCGAATGGATTCTGGCGGGCGCAATAGGGTCCGTCCGCGAAGTCCATATCTGGACGGATCGCCCGAAAGGATGGTGGCCACAGGGCGTCGACCGGCCCCAAGACACGCCCGCCGTGCCGGCCACGCTCGATTGGGACCTCTGGCTCGGCCCCGCGCCTACCCGGCCGTACAACCCGGCTTATCACCCGTTTGCGTGGCGCGGCTGGTGGGATTTTGGCTGCGGCGCGTTCGGCGACATGGGCTGCCACCTGATGGATGCCCCGTACTGGGCGCTCAACCTGGGCTATCCCACCATTGTCGAAGCCAGCTCGACCGCAGTCAACTCCGAGACCGCGCCGCTCGCGTCGATGGTGCATTATTATTTCCCGGCCCGCGGCGAAATGCCACCGGTAAAACTGACCTGGTACGATGGCGGGCTGCTGCCGCCGCGACCTGAAGAACTCCCCGACGGCGAGCCTATGGGCAACGAAAACGGCGGAGTCATTTTCGTCGGCGATAAAGGCAAAATCCTCGCCGCGGACGAAAACGCCAAAACCCCAAGGTTGTTGCCCCTGTCGCTGGCCAAGGAGTTCCCGACGCCTGAAAAAACCATCCCGCGATCGCCCGGTCATCACGAGGAGTTTATTGCCGCGTGCAAAGGCGGGCAGCCGGCCGGCGCCCAGTTCGATTATTCGGGGCCCCTCACCGAAAACGTCCTGCTTGGCAACCTGGCTATCCGCGCAGGTAAAAAACTGCTCTGGGACGGCGCCAACATGAAGTGCACCAACGTCCCCGAAGCCAACAACCTCATCCAATGCCAATACCGCGAAGGATGGGCGTTGTAAAGCGGCAAAGATACCCAAACCCTCCGTACTACTATCCGCCAAGTTCTTGTTTTCTTGCGTAGAAGTTGAAGCTTCGATGCCGCGCGTTGGGACACCCCCCACAACGCGCCCTAAGAAGCGCGGCCGGGGGGCGTCCCAGACGTGGCAAAAGGCTGGACTGCATTTTTTGGTTGTGGGTACGCCGGGCTGCGCCCTCCGTGTCCTCGGTGGTCCATCGGTGGAGGCTACGCGGGGAGGATGAGTTGCACGTATTCACAGAGGCCACTCACAGCGTAATACGTCATGATTAAGGAAAACACGATCGGGGAATGACACGCGAGGTTCATCACGGGCCCGCTCCGGTGCTCTTTCATGTATGTCTTTTGATTTAGAAGCACCATTATGGCAATGGTAGAGAAGGGGAGAATGACAGCGAGTAGCGCCATGGTGAGGATCATCAGGAAAACGGGTTTGGCAATGGACGGCGGGAAATATGGAGCGCCCAGCGCGATCAGCGCTCCGACCGTAACCAGGATTCGGCTGGAAGTGGACTTTGGATCAATGGGGCGGTTGGTGTAGTCGCCGATAAGCCACGGGCCGATCAGGATCGTCGGGATAAGGCTGGAGATGCCCGCGCCAAGAACGCCAACCACGAACAGGGTGATGGCGAATTTGCCGGCCAGCGGCTCGAGCGTCTTTATCATGTCTACCGCGGCTTCGATGGGCCTTCCCGCCACAAACAGCGTGCCCGCCGCGCATATCATCACCGCGATGCTCAGCGCGAACATGACCGTCACCGATACAATGGTGTCGACAAGGGCGTGTTTGCTGTCGGCCACGCTCCACCGTTTGTGTTTGAGCGTGATGCTTCTACAGTAAAGGATCGCCGAGCTGAACGTAGTGCCTGCCATCCCGGCCACCAGGAGTGCCGCATCGGGTTCTTGCGGAACCCGCGGAACCAGCCCGGACAAAATAGCCCGCCACGACGGCACCAGCAGGGCGGCCGTGATAAGAAACGAAACTCCCATCACCGCCACCAACAGCCCGAGAAGATTCTCAAGAAACGTGTAGCTGCCCCGCCACAGCACCCAGAATAGCATCGCGGTCAACGCAAGTGTGACGGTCAGCTTGATGGCGCCGTTGTACTGTCCGGTGGCAAAACGGATCCATTCCAAAATCAGGTCCACGCAGATGGCCATCAGCCCCGTGATGCCCGCAAATTCCGCCAACGTCACGGCCACGAGCAGGAACATGCCAATCGCAGAACCCCAAGGCAATCTGCGCCGGATCGCATACAGGATCGTGTCGCCGGTCACGAGCGTGTACCGGCTGAACGCCAGCAATCCGATGTAGGTGAAGACGCACGAGAGAACCACCGTCCACGTCAGCGACATCCCCCAACGCGAACCCGCGGACGCCATGGTCGTGACGCTGCCCGTGCCGATGTTGTAGCCGATCAGAAACAGCCCGGGGCCCAAGAACGCCATAAGCCGAGTGAACGGATTCGCTCTTCCCTTTGCCGCCACTTCGTTTGCTTGAATAATCTGTTCGGCCATAAAAACCCTTTCCGGTGAGTCAAAGGTTAACAGCCTCGGGTTTTGAGGTCAAGCGAGCGAGCGGATGGGGACGGCGTGGGATTGTGATGCAGGGCCGGGTCAGCCGCCGGCGACTTTGCGGCTCTCGCGTTTACGGGACTCGACGTCGAGTAGGGCTTTGCGGGTGCGGACACTCTTGGGTGTGACTTCCACCAGTTCATCCGGCGCGACCCATTCCAGGGCTGCGTCCAGAGTGAGCCGGCGCGGCACATCGAGCGTGACAGTCATATCTTTTGTCGAGGACCGGTGGTTGGTGAGTGCTTTGCGTTTGGTCGGGTTGCAGGGCAGGTCGCCTGGCCGCGAATTCTCGCCCACGATCATGCCCGTGTAGACTGAATCCATGGGGCCGACGAAAAGCGTTCCGCGCTGCTGGAGGTTCTCGAGGCTGTAGCCGGTGGCTTCGCCCGTGTCGATGCTGATCATCGAGCCGCGGCTGCGCGCCACGATCTCGCCGCACCACGGCCCGTAACCGATGAAGCGGGACGCCATGATGCCAAGGCCGCGCGTGTCCGTGAGGAATTCGTTCCTGTAGCCGATGAGGCCCCGCGTCGGAATCAGGAACTCGAGCCGGACCATCCCGCGCCCTTCGTTTTTCATGTGGCGGATCTCGCCTTTGCGCAGCGAGATTTTTTCGATAACGGTGCCCTGGTGCTCGAGCGGCACGTCGACCACAAGTTCTTCCATGGGTTCGAGTAGTTTACCCGCGGCGTCTTTGCGCGTGATGATTTCGGGCGGCGAGACGCACAATTCCATGCCTTCCCGCCGCATTTCCTCGATCAGGATGGCCAGGTGCAACTCGCCCCTGCCGGAGACCTTGATGCCGCCTTTGATCCGGCCCGTGTCTTCGACGCGCATCGCAATGTTCGTGCGCAGTTCGCGGTCGAGCCGGGACCGGATCTGGCGCAACGTGACCGCCGTGCCGTCCTTGCCGGCGAACGGCCCGCTGTTCACCATGAAATGCATCGATACCGTGGGTTCCTCAATATCGAGCGGGGGCAGCGCGGCGCTCGTGTCGAGGTCCGTCGACGCCAGTGTGTCGCCGATGCTGATATCCGACGGCCCGGCGACGGTGACAATATCGCCCGCCGTCACTTCCTTGACCGCCACGCTGGCCAGGCCGCGCGTCACCCACAGATACGTGGCCTTCTCGGGCGACGACCCCGTGACTTCCCACTCGGCGTCCGCGTCGCGCCCCCCGCTCAGCGCGCTTTCTCCTGCGAGCCACCTCGAGCCGATGCGCAGCAGCGTTTCGCCTTTGCGCAGCCTGCCTTGTAACACGCGGCCCGTGCCGGTCCTTCCGATATGGTCGCGCCAGCCCAGCGTCGATACCTGCATGAGGAACGGCGCGTCCGGATCCCCCTTCGGAACGGGCACATGTTCGATGATCGTTTCAAACAGCGCCGTCATACCCTCGGGCGCGTCAATGTCGATGTCGCGCACCAGCCAGCCGTGCAGGCCCGACCCGTACAGGACCGGGAAGTCGCACTGATGGTCGGTGGCGCCGAGTTCCAGAAACAGGTCGAACGTCTTATCGAGCGCGGCGTGCGGCTCCGCGTTGGGCCTGTCGGTCTTGTTGATGATGACGATCGGCTTGAGGCCAAGCCGCAACGCCCGCATCAGCACGTAGCGCGTCTGCGGCATCGGGCCCTCGTTCGCGTCCACCAAAAGCAGGACCGAATCCACCATCGACAAGATCCGCTCGACCTCGCCGGAAAAATCCGCGTGGCCCGGCGTGTCAATGATGTTGATGAGATAGCCGCCCCACTCGACGGTGCAATGCTTTGCGCGAATGGTGATGCCCCGCTCGCGTTCGAGTTCGTTGCTGTCCATGACGCGCTCGGCCATATGCGCGTTATCGCGGAACACGTGCGCTGTCCGGAAGATGCTGTCGATCAGCGTGGTCTTGCCGTGGTCGATGTGGGCGATAATGGCCACGTTGCGTATTTTGTCTATGGAAACCATGGATGTCCGGGGTTTGTCGTTGAGTGTTCGGCGTGGAAGGCCCAGCGAATGTGCTAATTCTACCTGAAATGCTATGCAGGTAGCAAATTGAGGCAAGTCTACTTGTCCTGGTAGAACCAGCCGACCCCGATTCTGGCTACATGAAGCCCGTCGCGCCAATGGTAACTGATCAAGGCGAGATCGTTGACGAACAACAGGCTTGGGTAGCCGTAATCGTCTTCCGAATCGCCCGCGATCACCCGCTCGTGGGTCCACGTCTTGCCCATGTCCGCCGAATACCGCGCGGCAATCGAGCCGTCTCCCCGGCCCTGCTCGTCCATCCGCGTATAGGCCATCAGAATCCGGCCGTCATTCAACTCGACCATGCTTCCCGGCAAGCTGCGATACCCGTACATATTTTGGGGAAGCGCGCCGCTGTCCGCTACGGGTAGGCCGCCTCGATTTTAACGTTTTCCGGCTTTGCGTTGAAGGGCACGTAGTCGTTGAGCTTGATGTGGACATACGGGCGACGGTAGGCGCATTCCTCGGCGCCGTTGGCGTAAGCCACCCAGCACTCGAGCGCCGTCGCGTCGTACACCGCGTTCAACAAATTCCCGCCCAGCGATCCGATCGCCTTCGACAACTGGATCATCGCGTCCGCGTCATAGTCGCCCTGGTATTTCTTGAGGTGGGCAAACGCAACCGGGTCTCTTCCCTCCGCATGGTACACAATGTTTGCGAGGATGTTCGGCGCCAGTTCGTCCTGCGGATCGTTATCGCCCCAGATCAGCAGTTCCGGGGCGTGCGCCCGCATCTTGACGGCTTTGGGGGCCTTGCCGTCGCCGATCACGTAGTGGTACTTCTTGATCCGCTTGGCGTCTTGCACCATCTTTACGGCCTGATCCAGATTGTGCGCGTCGTACAGGATGTCGCGAAACATGCTCATGAAATGGACCCCGTCAAGGTCAAACGGCGAGTCGCTCTGCGGCGTGTCGCCGACCTCCGACAGCGTGACGCCTTCGGCATTCATCCCGGTGTTGACCCCGATAACGCCCGCAAACGAAACGTTGATATGCGGGATCCCTTCGTCCGGGACGTACACGGCCACCATCGGCACGTCCTGCAAATGCGCGCGCGTGGTATAGTCGAGGTTGCGGATTTGGTAGAGGTGCTTGTCCTTGGAGGCATCTGCCCAGACGGCCACGGCGCTGCACGAATAGTTGCTCACGACCGGCACCATGTGAGCGCGCCGGATTAGATCAAACGGCACACCCGCGCCTTCCGCCACGCCTTTCATCTCCTCGATGTACCTTGGGTTCATGTACTTTGATTGCAGGTCCCACGCCTTATCAAGGGCAGAGTCGGTGTACCTTTCCCCGCCCCGCTTTTGGATGGCTTCGAAATACTGCGGCGTGAACGCGGTTATCTCATTTTTCATTAACGCGCCCAGCGCAAGACCCATATCGTGCGGCGTGCCCGAAACCACCACCACCGGAATTTGGTCCGGTCCCTCCCCGACAGAAGTCCGGTATCCAACTGCCCACGCACCACTCGCCGCCAACGCGACTATGACCAGGATCAACAACGGTGTTTTTTTCATTGCTCGCTTCCTCATTTCCGTATGACCTCCCCAAAACCGCCGTCAGTATAAGCCGTTACGCTCCCGATTAAAACACTTTTTCCGGGGAAACAAATACGGCTGCGGGCCGGGCTGTATCTACTCAAACCCGCCGAACATGCTCTGCCAAAATAAGGCGTCAGCCGCCAGCGGCTTTCCTTTCGATTTCTGCCCTTTGGCAGCGAGAAAGAGGAACCCGGTCCCCTGCCGCTGGAACTCGACGTGGCCGTCCATGAACAGCACGTTCGACCCGCCCAGGACATGGTTGTACGCGCCAACGCTGCTGGCCGACTCGCCGCTTGCAAGCCCGCCCGGCGGACTGTCGCCTGCTGAACGCGCGCCGAACGCGTCGTACATCACGGCGATGCCGCTTTGCGCCGTCGCACTCGCGGCAGGATTGTTGATGTCCGTGATGAAAAACCGCTCGATCCCTTCCCGCAGCTTGTAGTACTTCATGGGAAGCAGGTTTCCGTCGTCGTCCGTGACCGCGCCGTTTTCCCGGTTGTCCCCCGCCGCCACGTAGTCAATCACGTCTGTGGGCATGTCTTTGAACCCCGGCCCGCTGACACGGACGACCCCGACGTCTTCGCAACCGGGCACACCCAGGTCGGCCACGTAATCAACCAGCGCCCCGTTGCTGCCGTTGATGGCGAAATAGTTCCACACCGCGTGAAGCATGAGCGCATCCACCAGTTGGCTCGAGCTCTTCACCGCGTACGGGCAGTACGTATAGGACACCGGATGCCCGAGCTTGACGTCCAGGCAGTACTGGTGGTTCCTGCTCGCCCCGGCGTTGGCCGCGACCGCCGCAATTTCCTTGGCAAAACTGCCGTCGCCAATCAGGTTTTCCGGAACCTTCATGCCCCATGCCAGCGGCACGCTGATCCGCGGGTCCGATGGGCATATCACAATGCGGGGATCCGACAGGTATTCCGGATACAAGCCCCGGCTGTCCACGCCGCAAACGTACCAGTACGGGTAGCCTTGGCCCGCATCGATAAACAGCGTGTTCTGCGAACCGGGAAACATACTGCCCCGAGACTCGTTCGCGTACATCTTGAAAAGCGCGCCCCACTGCCTCAGGCTGTTTGCGCAACTCGAGCGGCGCGCCGCCTCGCGCGCACGCGCCAGCGCCGGCAAAAGGATCGCCGCAAGAAGGCCGATGATGGCTATCACCACCAGCAGTTCTATCAGCGTGAACCCCTTGCGCCCGCACACGGCCACACCCTCCCCTGATTCCTCAGCGACTTCCCCGTTTCTTACAGGAACGATAGCACCCGCACGTACCGCTGTCAATGGCGATCAGTCGGCTCTGTACCGCAAAGCCGGCGCCGGTTTGTTGACTTGCCCGTTCTTGAAGCCGCGTATAAAGTCGCCGCTACTTCCCGCTGTCCTCTTTTATACTCACGATACTCACGGGACATCCGTCCGGTAAGCCGTACCCGCCTTCGGTGGCGACGATTTCACCTGCCGCCAGCCCGCTTAAAATCTGGACCACCTCCGGCGTCCGTA
>JAPLKX010000016.1 GCA_026387845.1 Candidatus Hydrogenedentota bacterium
ATCACGGCGATACGTTGTGCGAGATGCCGGACGACGGCGAGGTCGTGGGATATCAGGATCAACGTGAGGTTGTGATCGCGGCAGAGTTGTTTGATGAGGTTGAGGATCTGCGCCTGCACGGAAACATCGAGCGCCGACACCGGCTCGTCGGCGATAATGAGTGCGGGGTCGAGCGCGAGCGCGCGGGCTATGGCGATACGCTGGCGCTGGCCGCCGGAGAATTCGTGTGGGTACTTTTTCATGTAGCGGCGGGCGAGGCCGACGCGCTCCATCAGGGCGGCGACCTTTGCGGCTGCCTCGCGCCTGCGGGCGATCCGGTGAACGAGCATGGGTTCGGCGAGCGCGTCGGACACCGTCATGCGGGGGTTGAGGGACGCGTAGGGGTCCTGGAAGATCATTTGGAGGCGCGGCCGGACGCGGCGCATCTGGCGCGGGGACAGGGCGGCGAGGTCGCGGCCTTCGAACAGGATTTGGCCCGCGGTCGGCGCCACAAGCCGCACCACGGTGCGCGCCAGCGTGGATTTTCCGCAGCCGGATTCGCCGACGAGCCCGACGATCTCGCCGCGCGCCACGTCGAGCGAAACGCCGTCGACGGCCTTAACGACTGCCGTGGTGCGCGTGAAGAACGAGCCGCGCTGAATTTGGAAGTAGGTCTTGACGTCGCGCAGTTCAAGCATGGGCGTACGTGCGAGCGACAGCGAATGCGGCGTCATAGCTCACCTGCCTGCACCCGCGTGCACGCGGTTGCGTGGTTCGGTGCGACCTCTTGCAGCAGCGCGGGCCGCCGCCGGCAAACGTCCTTTGCGTGGGCGCATCTTGGCGCGAACGGGCAGCCGACGATTTCCGACGTTAGTTCAGGCGGCAACCCCGGGATCGTGTACAAATCCTCGCCCGGCTTCCGCGCGGACGGCATCGAGTCCATCAGCGCGCGCGTGTAGGGATGGCGAGGCGAGTAGAACAGGTCGCGGGTGGTGGCGGATTCGAGGAATCTGCCCGCGTACATCACCAGCACCCGGTCGCACGTGCCCGCGATAACCCCGAGATTGTGCGTGATCAGAATCATGGCCGTCCCCAGCCGCTGCTGCATCTGCTTGATCAACTCGAGGATCTGCGCTTGGACCGTCACATCGAGCGCGGTGGTGGGCTCGTCGGCGATGAGCAACTGCGGGTGTGTGACGAGCGCCATGGCGATCATGACGCGCTGGCGCATCCCGCCGCTGAGCTGGTGCGGGTATGCCCGCATGCGGGCTTCCGGGCCCGCGGCGTCTTGCAGGCCGACCGACTCAAGCATCTGGACGGCCCGATCCGCTGCTTCGGCCCTCCCGAGCCCGTCATGCACCAGCAGCGGTTCCATCACCTGCTTGCCAACCGTCATGTACGGGTTGAGCGCCGTCATCGGGTCTTGGAATATCATCGAAATCCGCTTGCCCCGAATTGACCTCAGCACCGGCCCCGGCGCTTTGATGAGATCGATCCCGTCGAACATCGCCGTCCCCGACACGATCCTCCCCGGCGGCGACGGCACCAGACCAAGATAAGACAAGTTTGCAACCGACTTGCCCGACCCCGACTCGCCGACGATCCCCAGCGTCTCCCCGGGCTCAACCTGCAACGACACGCCGTCCACCGCCCTGACCACCCCGTTGCGGGTGTAGAACCATGTGCGCAGGTTGTCGATGTCGAGCAGCGGCATGGGTTAGTCCTTTGCAGCGCGCGGGTCCAGCGCGTCCCGCAGCCCGTCGCCGAGAAAATTGAGTGCAAACAGCGTCGCGGACAGCGCGATGCTGGGGAACAATAGCAGCCACGGGTATTCTTCCATGACGTCCGCGCCCTCCTTGATCAGCACGCCCCATGAACTCATCGGCGCCTGCACGCCCAGCCCGAGGAAACTCAGGAACGCCTCGAGCAGCATCACGTTCGGAATCGTCAGCGTGGTATAGACAATCACCGGCCCAAGCACGTTCGGGATAATGTGGCGCAGGATGATCCTCCGGCGCGAATACCCGAGCACCACCGCGGCGTCAATGAAATCCGCCTGCTTGAGCGACAGCACCTGGCCGCGCACAATCCGCGCCATCGTCAGCCATTGCACCGCCCCGATCGCCAGGAAAAGCAGCATCATGTTCCGCCCGAAGAACACCATCAGGATTACGACGAAAATGGTGAACGGCAACGCATACAGAATGTCCACGATCCGCATCAGGACCGAATCCGTCCTTCCGCCGACGTACCCCGCGATCGCCCCATAAAGCACGCCCACCAGCAGCGACACGGCCGTCGCCGCGAATCCTACCATCAGCGATATCCGCCCCCCGTACAGGATCCGGGTGAACTGGTCCCTGCCCAGCGTGTCGGTACCCAGCCAATGCCCCGCGCTGGGCGACGCCGCACCAAGCTTGAGATCCTGCGCGTCGTAAGCGTAAGGCGCCAGCCACGGCGTTGCCAGCGACAGTGCTACCATGAACGCCAGAAAAATGCCGCCGCAAAGCGCCAGCCGGTTTTTTCCCAGCCGGTGAAAAGCGTCTTTCCACAGCGACGTCCCCTTCTCGGCCCCCGACGGCCCGCCCTGTTCGAGGATCTCGCCGTTCTGCATCGCGTCAGGCATGGTTGCGATGCTCCTCGCGAATGCGCGGATCGAGAAACGCCTCAATCACGTCGACCGCCAGATTGAAGACCAGGATCAGGGACGCGTAGAACAGCACCGTTCCGAGGATCATCGTGTAGTCCCTGTTAAACGCCGCCTGCACAAAAAGCCGGCCCAGACCCGGTATCTGAAATATCGTTTCAATAACGAACGACCCGCTCAGCAGGCCCGCCGCCGCAGGCCCAAGAAACGACACCACCGGCTGAATCCCCCCGCGCAACGCATGCCTCAGCACCACCCGCGCCTCGCTCAGCCCCTTCGCCCTCGCGGTCCTGATGAAGTCCTGCGAGAGCACCTCGAGCATGCTGCCGCGCGTGAGCCGCGCAATGTACGCCGCGTACGCCGCCCCCAGCGTGAGCGCAGGCAAAATTTTGTAGAGCGGCCCGTCCCAGCCTGAGGAAGGCAGCCAGCCCAGCCACAGCGCAAACACCAGCACCAGCAGCGGGCCCAGCACAAAATTCGGGATGCAGATACCCGCCATCGCCAGCGACATCGGCACGTAGTCTCTGGCCGAGTTGGGTTTCAAGGACGCGCTGATCCCCGAGGCAAGCCCAATCACGAGCGCGACCGCCAGTGCGTAAAGGCCCAGTTCGAGCGAAACCGGAAACCCCAGCCCGATCAGTTCATTAACCGAGAAGTTCGAGTTCTTGAACGACGGACCGAGGTCGCCGTGGACAAGCCGGCCCAGGTACATCAGGTACTGGCGGTAAAGCGGCTGGTCAAGGTGATAATAGGCCTCGAGGTTTTCCAAGACTTCCGGCGGCACGCTCTTCTCCGTATCAAACGGGCCGCCGGGCGCAAGCCGGATCATGAAAAACACCAGCGTCACAATAACAAACAGCACCGGGACGATCTCCGCCAACCGCCGCATAATGAACCGCGTCATTTTCGGCCTCCAAGGCGGATAACCGGCCTCGGCTCGAGCCCGGAATCGGCGAGATCCAGATGTTTGAACGAAATGTAACCCAGGATGTTGCTCTGCCACCCGATCACGTCCGGCGAAAGTAGAAACGTCCGCGTGTAAAAATAGATCGGGATGATCGGCGCCTCCGTAAGCAGTATCCCTTCGGCTTTTGCGAACAGATCCAGGCGCGCCTCCCGGTCGGGCTCCCGCGACGCCCGGTCGATCAACGAGTCGTACTCCGCCGAAGACCAGCCCGTTCGGTTGTTGCCGCCATTCGTCACAAAGCATTCCAAAAAGTTAATCGGGTCATTGTAATCGCCGATCCATGATGCGCGCGATACCTGGTAATTCAGCGTGTTTTGAGAAGCCAGGTAAACCTTCCAATCCTGGTTCACCAGCGTAACGTCCGCGTTCAGGTTCTCTTTCCACATCCGCTGAACGGCTTCGGCGATGGTCTTGTGCGCCTCGTTCGTGTTGAAAAGAATCTCGACCGGCGGCAGCCCCTTGCCTCCCGGATACCCCGCCTCCGCCAACAGCCGGCGCGCCTCCGCCACGTCGTAATCAATCGTCACCGGGCAGGTGTAACCGACGGCGTCGGGAACGCAGTACGTGTACGCCGGTTTCTGGCCGCCCGTCATAACCCGGCTCGCGATCGCTTCCCGGTCAACCGCAAGCGCAAACGCACGCCGAACTCGCACGTCCGTAAACGGCTCACGCTTCACATTAACTCGGTAGTAATACGTGCCCAGGTACGGGTCAATGTGGACCAAGTCCGGACGCTCTCGCAAATATACCGGCACCTTCTGTAGCGGCATCGTCTCCGTTAAGTGGAGCTGGCCCGTCCGGAAACTCCGCTCTTCCGTGAGCAGATTATCAATCGGGTAAAACAAAATCCGCGGCAGGCGAACCGAAGCCGCATTCCAATACAGTTCGTTTTTGTCCACCTCGATCACGTTGTTCGGTATCCACCGCTTCAGGACAAACGCACCGTTCCCCACAAAATTGCCCGGACGGCTCCAACGGCTGTTGCGCTGGTCGATTCGGCCGAACTTCT
>JAPLKX010000138.1 GCA_026387845.1 Candidatus Hydrogenedentota bacterium
GTCGGAAGATTGTCACGGCCGGGCGCTCTGGGCGCTGGGCGTGGGCGTGGGGCGTTCGCGGAATCGGAGTTTCCACATCATGGCCGCACAACTCTTCGCGCTGGCGCTGCCGGCAGTGACGGAGTTCACCTCCCCCCGGGCCTGGGCCTTCAGCCTCATCGGCATTCACGAATACCTGCGCCGTTTGACCGGTGACAGCTTGGTCCACCAAACCCGTGCAGCGCTCACTGCGCGCTTCGTGGAGCTTTTCGAAAAGACCCGCCAGCCGGACTGGCTTTGGTTTGAAGAGGAGCTGACTTACGACAACGCCAAGCTCCCGCACGCCCTGATTCTCAGCGGAGGTGCCACCGGACAACCAGCGGTGTCTGAACGAGGCCTGCAGGTGCTGCGCTGGCTGGCGGAAGTGCAAACCTCCGAGGACGGCCACTTGCGGCCCATTGGCAGCGACCGACCTTATCGGCGCGGCGGCACGCGCCCCAACTTCGACCAGCAGCCCATCGAGGCGCAAGCCATGGTGTCGGCCTGCCTCGAAGCCTACCGGGCCACAGCGGACTCCTGGTGGTACGAACAGGCCCAACGTGCCTTCGACTGGTTCATCGGCTGGAACGATCTCGGGCTGGAACTGTACTACCCCGAGACCGGCGGCTGCTGCGATGGGTTGCACGTGGATCGAGTCAACCGGAACCAGGGCGCGGAATCGACCCTGGCCTTCCTGCTCGCGCTGGTGGAAATGCGCCGAATGCAAAACATGCTGACGGCCTTTAAGGAACCGATCGCCATCGAAAATTAATCGCTGCTTTCAGCCTCGCTTCCCTGGAGCAACCGGTCCATGAACGCCAAGCCGATTAACGTCAAACGCACAGCCACGGTCCTGCGGCCCGACCAGTCACGCGTTCTCCTGCGGCCATTCCATCCGGGGCAGGCCGGGAAGATTATCGCCCGGATCATGTCGCTCCCGGAAAGCCGGGTCGGCCCTCTCCTGGACGAGGTGTACGCCGGATTCTCCGAGCGACACCAGCAGATCCGCAACCACTTTAAGGAACGATTCGAACAGGTCCGCGACCTCCTGTTGACCGATGAGGAACTTTCCGAACAAAGACAACTGTTGATGGGCTCCTGTTTCCTCTCCGAATTCTCCCTGGAATCCGCGGCCCTGTTCAATCCGTCCATCGTCCCGCACCCCGACCAGTCGGACCTGCCTCCGGGCGCGCTGCGTTTTGTCCTGAGCTTGCGCGCCACCGGGGAGGGGCACATTTCCTCCATAACTTTCCGGACAGGCATCATCCACGCCGACCACCGGATCGAGGTCAATCCCCCAACCGGCTACCTCACCGAGCCGCGTCAAATCCCAAACCCGTTCTACGAGAAGGCGCTCTTCGAGCGGAAACTCTTCGAGGTGGGGTTGACCAACGAATTCACGCGCCGGGTTATGCACAAGCTGGGGGAGTTGTTCGCACTGGAAGAGCTTCGCTCCAACGTCAAAGCGGAATTGAAACAGTCCCGCCAGTCGGATGGAGAGAAGGAGGATCAGAACACCGCCGAGGGAATCTGGATGCTGGCCAGCTCCAACTATGAAGTCCAGTTCCGGGCCGAACAACGGCTGTCCGAGCGCATCATTTTCCCGGCCTCCCCCTCGCAAAGCAACGGCATCGAAGACGCCCGGTTCGTCTGTTTCCAGAACGACGACGGCACCCACGTCTATTACGCCACCTTCACCGCCTTCGATGGCAAGCTGGTCCTGCCGCAACTGGTGGAGACTTCTGACTTCCTCCACTTTCGGTTCATCACCTTGAACGGTCCGGCCGCCGAAAACAAAGGCATGGCCATCTTCCCCCGGAAAATCAACGGCCTCTACGCCATACTCTCCCGCCAGGACAACGAGAACATCTACCTCATGTTCTCCGACAACATCCAATTCTGGTATGAGCCCTAAATGATCATCTAGCCGACTTTCCCATGGGAGCTGGTCCAGCTCGGGAACTTCGGGTCCCGCATCGAGACCGACGCAGGCTGGCTGGTCCTCAGCCTAGG
>JAPLKX010000378.1 GCA_026387845.1 Candidatus Hydrogenedentota bacterium
GCTCGCGCGGCGCCTGCGGCTGCGCAAATCGCATCTCTCTGGGTTCCATAGTCCCTCGCAATCCTCCCGATGCGATAACTATAAGTCATAAGGACTTAAATGTCAATAAAATTGATGGGCTACATTAAATCGACAGGCCCAACAGCCGGGGGGCGTCCCAACGGTCCCAATGGTCCCAATTGTCTCAGTCCCTACTTTTCGAGCAACTCCGCGTAGAGGTCTTCGTATTCTTTCACGCGCTGTTCTTTGGAGAACAAGTTGGTGGCGCGTTTTCGGCCTTCCTGTCCCATGTCGTGAGCCTGTTGGGGGTTTGTGAGGAGTTGGACGGCGTACTTGGCCATGGTTTCGATGTCGCCGACTTCGCAGAGGTAACCCGTGACGCCGTGCTGGACCACCTCGGTGATTCCGCCGCTTGCGGTGCCGATGACGGGTACGCCGCAAGCCATGGCCTCGAGCGGAACCAGACCGAAACTCTCGTGCTCGCTGGGCTGAAAAATGAGGTCGGCGCACGGCAGGACGCTCTCGATGTTCTCGATGATGCCGAGGTACTTGATTTTGTCTGTGATGCCGAGTTGGCGGGCGACGCCGTCGGCGCTGATTTTTTCGGGGCCGTCTCCGATCATCACGAGGCTCGCCGGGACCCGGTCCAGCACCCGCTTGAATGCCCGGACGACGTCGGTCACGCGCTTGACGGGCCGGAAGTTGGAGATGTGCATGATGACTTTTTCGTCGGGCGTGGCGAGATCGCAGCGGTTTGACGGTACGCCTCGGTACTTTTGCAGGTCAACGAAATTGTAGATGGTCCTGACGGGGCGGCTTAGGTTGAACTCGCGTTCGGTGGCGTCCCGCAGCCAGTTTGAGACGGCGGTGACGGCGTCGCTTTGTTCCATGGCGTAGCGTGTGACGCGGTAGAAGGAGGGGTCTGTGCCAACGAGCGTGATGTCGGTACCGTGGAGCGTAGTTACGACCTTGAACCGTTTGTCGTCGGGCAGCATGCTGCGCGCGATGATGGCGCTGGCGGCGTTGGGTATGGCGTAATGGGCATGCCAGACGTCGATGCCGTATTCGTCAACGACGTCGGCGATTTTTGCGGCGAGGGTTAGGCCGCCGGGCGACTGCCGCAGCAGGGGGTAGCTGATTTGGGAGACAATGTGGCTGTGGACGTTGCGGTGGAATTGGGTGAGGCGGAACGGCGGCTCGGACGTGACGAAATGGACCGTATGCCCGCGCTCGGCAAGGGCGATTCCCAGGTCGGTGGCGATGATGCCGCTGCCGCCGGCCGAGGGATGGCATGTGATGCCGATTCTCATGCGGTATCTCCGAGACCCGGCGGAACGGCGACGCCCAGGGAGCCTTCGAAATACAAGGGCTCGCCATACGCCACGCCAATCCGGCCGCCCCAGTAGGCGGCTCGGACACGGATGTTCTCCCAGAATGCCTGGCTGGACACGTAGGTCTGTGGTCCGGGCTTATCGGGGTTGAAGAACTGTGTAGCGTGCGTCTTGAGGGCGGCCAGCTTGGCGTCGAAGCTGCCGGTGATATCGACGACAAGCTGGGGCGGCGACGGCGACTCGTAGTAAGGGTGGTAGTAGTAGATGTGCTGGGGCCGGAACGGTTCGTGCCCGGTTTCAATTTTGGCGAGCCCGGCAAAAAACGCGGCGTCGCGCATGAGGTGGTAG
>JAPLKX010000631.1 GCA_026387845.1 Candidatus Hydrogenedentota bacterium
TGGAGCGCCTCGCCCAGAGTCGCTATGCTGATGTTCACTTCTTCTTCATACGTGTTGGCGATTTGCTCGGCTATGATGTCCAGGCGGCCCGACTCCTCGCCCGTCACCAGCATGTCCGTCACCACCGGCGGAATTATGGCCGACGCCTCGCGCAACGGCTGTTCCAGGCCGCCGCCGCGCTCCACCGAGTCCCGCATCGACTGGAGCGTTTGGGCAAACGCACGGTTGTGGATCGCGTTGCGCACCAGTTCCAGCGTCGACATCATTGAAAGGCCGCTCTTGAGCAGCAGCGACAACGTCCGCGAAAACTCGACGATCGAGTTCTTGATGAGGATCGGCCCGATAATGGGGATGCCCAGCTTGATTCTGTCCGCGGTGATTCGGCGCAGCGGGTTTTGGACGTACCACAGCTTGTACACGATCACCAGCCCGATTACGATCAAGACCGGCAGCCACCAAAACAGCGCCACGGCGTTCGCCGCTCCCATGAAGATCCGCGACAGGGTCGGCACCTGCACGTCAAACTTCGCAAAGAAATCTTCAAATTGCGGCACAACCACCATCGCAATAAACATCACCACCGCAAAACACGCAAACACCAGAATGAACGGATAAAACATCGCGCCACGGACCCGTTTCCGAAGCAACTCACGCCGCTCCCGGTACTGCACTATCCGCTGAACCACCGGCGCCAGCGTGCCGCTCGCCTCACTCGCCTTGATCAAATTGACGAACACCGTGTCGAAATGCCGCGGGTGCCGCTCGAACGCCTGCCACAACGGATTGCCCATCTCGACGTAGTCCGTCATGTCGGCGATCAGCGCCCGAACCGACGCCTTCTCTCCGCGCTCGGACAGCGTCTTGAGCGATCGCAACAGCGGCGTCCCGGCATCGATCATCATGATCAGTTGACGCAGGAACGCCGTGATGTCGGCATTGCGAACCGATCCGGTCGACGCCGGCCGGGGCCGGATCGAGACGGTGGTCGCGACCGGTTCCGGTCGCACGACAACGGCCTCTTCGGCTGGTTCCACGGCGGCCGGCCGCTGCGCGGCCCTGCGCACCCGTTTCATTCCTCCACCCGGCTTGTCGGCGTTGGTGGCCATATGAACAATCTCCTCCGTTCGATGGTTGAACGTGCTGCCAGGCCCTTCGAAAAGGGACCCATCTCCACTCTCAAAATCAGGCGGCGGGCGCTTCCCCGGCCTCGGCCCGTTCGCTCCAGTACGTAACCTGGGGGCCCGCCAGCCGGTCGAACACGACGACGGCCTCGACGTGGCGCAGGGTCGGCCGGAATTCGGAATTCCCCGGGCCAACCTCCGCCACCACCCCTTCACTCACTATCCGGAAACACCGCGATTGAAACGCCAGATCTTTTCCCAGCGGTTCGGCCGTTTCCGCACCCGGGCCCCCGTTAAACATCGCGGGGTCTTTGCCGGCGGCCTCGCATAATTCCTGCAGGCCGCGGAACGGGCGGCGATCCGCCAAAGCCTGGGCCGCCTGCAGCGGAATGTCAAGCACGGCCGCAAGCACCTGGGCCGGCGCCGCGTTCACGTTGAGAAATTCCTCGGCGTTGTTGTGGTCCACAACCGAGTACACCGTCACCAGCTTGGAATCGACTTTTAACCCCGCCGGCACCAGACCGCGCGTCGACAACTCGCTCAAATCCGTAAACCACGCACGGTTTGCCGGCGAGCCCGTCGCAGACGCAAGCGGAAGGCTCCCGCGGATCGCCCGCGCTACGTTCCCGTCCACCCCCAGCACCGCCTTCAACACGCGCGGTGTCGCATGATTAATATTGATTTTGCCGCTCTCGTCAGTGACGGTGAAGGTGGCCCTGCCCCGCACCGATGCATCCGGCCCAATCCCGGCCGGCGAAGATTTGTCGGACCTGTACACCGGGTACTGGATCTCCACCGGGCCTGCCAGCACACTCGGCGCCTCACCCGCCACCAACGCCGCCGCAATCTCGCCTATTGCCGCTTCCACACCCCCGCGGGCAAATGCCGCAGCCCGCTGGCCCGCCAACTCAGTTTCCGTCCGTTCCAAATCGATTGAAATGGATCGAACCAACGCCGCGCCCAGCATCGAAAACAAAAACAGAAACGCCAACGCCGTTAGCAACGCCACTCCGTGATTGGCATCGCGCAGGCGCGCACGCCTTGATCGAAACCGTTTCATGGCGACTCCTCAGTTCACGTGGACTGAAAACACGGCTTTTCTAGCCACTTGCTGCCAGGGCATATCCGTATCCATTAAGACCAGGCTCACCCGAACCGCCTGCGGATTCAGCCCGCTCGACCAGTCCGTCTGCCAACCCTGTGCCCCGGCGCATTCCACCCGCATTGCCAGCACGCCTTCCGCCACCGTCTGTTCGACGGGGTTGGCCGCGCCGGGCACACGCACCGCCCGCATCAGCCGGCACTGGCCGTTGTCGCGGTTGATGTAGTAGCCGACATTGGCCCGGTGGGGCGTGCCATCCGCCCCTGCCAGCATCGCCGGTATGACCACCCGATCATTTTCGAGGGACACGCGGTGATAGCGCTTGTCCTGGGCCGTGGCCGCGGCCGCAGGCTGCGTCGTGGCCACAGGCCGCGATCCCAGCGAAAACCGCGGCGCGCTCGACGTGAACGCCACCAGCCTGTCCCGGCCCGCATCCTTCCAGCGCACCACCACCGTCACGTCCACGTGTTTCGAATTGGGTTGAGGCAGCGCCGCGTAAGCCTGCCACCGAAACTTCCCGTAAAAGTTTTCTTCCCGCGCATTCGAGGCCGGCTCGACCGGCGCCGCCACCAACCGGTCAAAAGCCCATCCCGCCGGGACCGGCGACTTGGCCGCCCCCTGCACTTCCGGTTTGGCCGGTTCTACCGGAACCACCTCCACCAGTTGACCCGGCTCCGCGCCGTCCAAACTCCACACATACTTCGATGAATTGCGCAGAATCGAGTCCATTTGTTCTTCCGCCAGCGAGGCCGCCACCAACTGGCTTCGATTCGTACGGGAAAGCACAAGGCTCGACCCGAAAAGAGACACCAGGATCGTCGCCGCCGTAGCTACCACCGCCAACGCAACCAATATCTCAATAAGCGTAAACCCCCGTCGCGTGCACAACTGCCGTCGGTTTCCACTCACTCCACCACTCCTTCTGAGTATGGGCCGATTCGACTGAGGCGGTTGCCACTCATCCCATACTGTCCGCCCCTTTGGGAGCAAACAGCCCGCCGTTTACGGCATGATCGCCCGACGCATGGGATTGCGCCAACTATCGCAGAGCCAACTTATACTATTCCGCTTCTTGTAAAAAGTCAACCCCCTTTGCTCTTTCCCGCAAGATGTTTAATTTACAATCTCATTAAAAACCATAATTGTGCCTGACTCTCCGCACTACACAACTGACCCGTGGCCCAAAACCCCCACTATCTTGTGGTCGACTTTGGCTTGACGTCTTCCGCTCTATTTTGGTACAATTACGGAACGGGATGGAAGGCCTTGTTTCAAGATGGATGAACCAGCCAAACTCAAAGTCCTTATCGCGGCCAGCGAACCCCCGTTTGCAACAGCGCTCGCCAATTACCTCGAGGTCGACGGATATCGCGTAGAACGGTGCCACGATGCCAAAGGCTTCTTGCGGCTGCTGAGCCGGCAATCGTTTGACATCCTGGTGCTTGACTTGGAGTTGAGTGAGCAGGGGGACATGGATCTGGTGACGTTTGCGCGCCGGCAGCGCCCGCAGGCCCAGATCATTTTGCTGGTCGACATAGCCAAAATTGACCGCGCCATCGAGGGGATCCGCCGCGGGGCGTTTTTTTACCTGCCGCGCACGTCCATGCCGAGCGACGTGGCCCTGGTTGTCAATCTGGCCTACCGTAAACTCCACACCGAGTCCGCGCTCAGCGGCTACCAGTGGGACGTGTTCGAGCAGATGCTCGGCCGGACCCCCGCGATGCGGCGCGTCATCGAGATTGTCACCAAGGTCGCCCCCACGGACAGCACCGTGCTGCTGCTCGGCGAAAGCGGTACAGGAAAAGAGGTGCTCGCCGGGGCCATCCACCGGCTCAGCCCGCGCCGCGACATGCCGTTTATCGCCATCAACTGCGCCGCCCTGCCCGAAGCCCTGCTCGAAAGCGAAATGTTCGGCCACATGAAAGGGTCGTTTACCGGCGCGGACGCCGACAAACGCTGCCTGTTCGAAGAGGCGGACGGCGGCACGGTGTTTCTCGATGAGATCGGCGACATGGCGCCCGTCACCCAGGCCAAGCTGCTGCGCGTGCTCCAGAACGGCGAGATACGGCCCGTCGGTTCGGCCGTGTCGCACCGCGTCAATGTGCGCATCATCGCGGCCACGAACAGAGACCTCGAAGAGGCCGTCCGCACCAACCATTTTCGCGAAGACCTCTACTTCAGATTAAACGTGATCCAGATCCGGATTCCCCCGTTGCGCGAACGGCCCGACGCCCTCGCCGCCCTGGTGCCGCATTTCCTGCGCCAGTATGGCGAGAAGTTCGGCAAAAACGTCGCCGACGTCGACCCCCATGCCCAAGCCTTGCTCCGCGACTACCACTATCCCGGCAACGTCCGCGAACTCGAAAGCATCATCGCACACGGTGTCATCATGGCCGACGGCGATACCCTTCGTGTCGCTGATCTGCCCGACCAGGTCCGCCGATCCGCCGCGTCTCGACCCGCGCTTCCATACCTGAATCCCACCACCCCGCAGCAATCCACTCTCAATCAAATGGAACAGCAGCTTATCCGTACCACGTTGGAACAGTATGACGGCAACCAAACCAAGACAGCCAAGACGCTCGGAATCTCCCGTTCGACCCTGTGGCGCAAAATGCGCGAGTACGGGCTGGGTCCCACTGCCGACCCCGCGCCGTCTCGTTCCCATATGTTGTAGACCAGATAAAAAGCGGCCCAATATGTAGACCTTAGCTGTTCGCAATAAAAATAATTTTGACAAAGGTGCGGAAATAGGGATCTTTTCTCCGGGTTTGGGGTATAATACTAAAAGTCTGCGGCCTGATACGTGTTTCTATTCGTAGGTGGGTCATCGGGGTGTTTATTTTATGGAACGTCCTTCAACAGCATCAGAAAAAAGACGCTTCAATCGCGTCGAGGAATCGGTCTGTGCTTGGGTGACTTTCCGCAAAGACAGCGCCGCATACGGCACCCTTACCATGGACTTGGGCATGGAAGGCGCGAAGTTCAGTACGCTCAAGAATGTCAATATCGGTGAGCACGTACTGGTTTTCCTGCAACTGCCCAACATGAGCATCGAGTGCAAAGGCAAAGTGTGCTGGACGGAGTCTTCTACAGGCGGTCTTTCCAGTTTTGGGGTCCGCTTCCTCGATTTGCGCGACACCGAGCGGGAGTGCCTGGGCCATTACCTCAGCCAGTTTGTGACCGCCGTAACCTGATCGATTCCTCCAGGCGCATCCCTGGTCAACTAACCCGCCGCCCCTATTTTTCCCCTGCCCAGATCTGCCGCTCGATCAACGGCAGAAAATCCGACCACTCGAGCCGTTTCTCCCTGGTTTCGCGCATCACGCGAGCGACCGCGTCTGCCTGTGCATCTAGATTGTCAATGTGATACAGAACGATGGCCTCGAGCGTTTTGGGCACGATCGGCGACCCGTTCGCCAGCTCGCCGTGGTGCGACAGGACACAATGCAGCACTTGCAGCCGAAGCAGTTCGGGGAATCCGTCGATCTGGGCTATTTTCCGGCGCACCATGTCCGCGCCGATTTCGAGATGCCCAATCAGTTTTCCCGCGGTCGTATAATCGACACAGAGGTCGTGGGTCATCTCTTCGAGTTTGCCCGCGTCGTGCACAAAGATGCCCGTGAGCAGCACGTCACGATCCAGATCCGGAAACAGTTCCGCCATCAGGCAGGCCACCCGGGCCATCTCGTAACAGTGGCGCATCAGCCCGCCCGGCTGGGCGTGGTGCCACTTCTTTCCCGCCGATGCCCGCGTAAAAACCGACATGAACCCCGAATCGGCCAGGAACAGCCCGTTCAGCTTTTTCAGCCAATCGTTCTGGATCGTGTCGAGAATGTCCTTGAACTGCTGAAGTCTCTGTTCGGTATCCGCCGGCATATCCACCAGGTCTTCATACTGGTACTCGCCCTGGCGCATCGGCAGCACCTGGTCGACCCGCACCTGCAACCGGTCCTGGTACGAGGTCACCGTGCCGCGAACGTTCACCACGTCGCCCACCTCGAACAGCCGCGATACGGCCGCCGCGTTCGTCCACAGCACCCCGCCGATCTCGCCCGTCCGGTCCTTGAATACCATGCCCAGGAACTTGCCCCCGCTGCTCTGGTCGCGAAGATCTTTGCGGATGGCGACAAAATAGTCATTGACCACATCGCCTTCCTGAAGCATGGCTACAAACTGTCTTTTCATCAGTCTCTCCTGGTTGGCTCACTGCACTGCGCGCCCAACGTCACTCTGTGGCCGCCGGCGCCTCATCCGGTGCTCCCTCGGGCGCTTCTTCGGGGGCCTCTTCCACGGCCTTTCCCGGGGTGGCTGCATTTTCGGATGAATTGGAAATCGCGCCGGCCTTGTCATCCGTTGGTGCAGGCGGCGCGGGTTCAGCGCCGGCCCCCGGCGGTATCGAGGATTCTCCCGATGCCTGGGCCACCGCAAACACAAAAATACGCTCATCCGTGCTCGTATAGCCGTCAAGCGCGCCCCAGTGGAACGCATAGATGCCCGGCTCCAGCGGGCCCATCAGCCGGACCTCCCAAAGCAGGCGATCCGGCTCGTCCACGGGGGCCATCGCGAGCGGCACACTCTCGCTGAACACCCACACCGTATCCTTAACGGTCGGCGTCTCCGGCGAGGCCGCCTCCACCATGGCAAGCCGGCACAATTTGCCGTCGTACGACGGCATCTTGTAACACAATAACAACGGCTCGGCCGCAGGTGTCTCGACAATGCCGGTCAGCTTGCCCACCCCGTATATCACGCGATCCTCGGATTCCACGTACGGCCGCGGTTTCAGCGGCGCCGTCCGCCGGTATTTGTAGTCCTCGAAGATGAAAAGGCCAGTCGTCTGCGGCAGACACCACAGCGACAGCGGTCGCGCAAGCACCGTCCCCAGCCCCGTATCTTCAATAACCATCGTGCCGGACGTGTAGCCCGTTTTCATAAAATGTAGCTCTACCCGCCCCGGTTCCGTTCCCAGCCGGTACTGTCCCAGACCGTCGGTCAGGCATTGTGTCAACGGATCTGAAATGCTTACCACCACCCCGGGGACAGGCTCGCCCCGAATATCGACGACCATCCCGCGTATCTCGGCGCTTCCCAGTAGTTCCGCCCGGTCGCAAGAAACCAGTCCCGCCGCAATGGCCAGCAGCAGCCCAACCGTAAACGCCCGCATGGTTTAGTGTTCCTTCAGATAGATCGCGCTGATCCGGGCGCTTTCGATCGAATCCCCGGAGCACGTGTCCTGCTCGACAATATACCACCGGACGCCCGCAGCCGCCCCCTTCTCAAAAATATCCGGCCAATGAATCACGCCCCGCCCAATCTCCGCAAACGCCCGCGCCTTCCCGGCCATGTCCTTTATGTGCAGCAATGGGCAGCGGCCGGCGTACTTTTCCAGTGTGGCCGCCGGGTCCAGCCCCGCGTATTTGATCCAGTACGTGTCCAACTCGAGCACGAGATTTTCCGGCGCCGCGGCGTCAGCCAGCAAATCAATGGGATAGACGTCTTCGACCCGCTCAAAGTCGTGCCCGTGGTTGTGATAACACAACGTGATTCCGGCCGTCCGCAGCGCGGCGCCCGCACGGCCCAGCGCCTTGCCGCAATTTGTCCAGCCTGCCTGGTCCGGCGTCAAATCCCGGTCGATTATGGGCACGACCAGGTAGTCCACCTCGAACAGGCGGGCATAATCCGCCGCGGAAGCCGGATCGCCCACCACGTTCGCGTACGGCAAATGGGCGCTGATCGGTTTCAGCCCCGCGTCGCTCAGCAGCTTCTTGAACAAGGGCGGCTCCAGCCCCACCGTGCCGGCGAGTTCCACGTATTCATATCCCGCTCCCCTGACTTTGCGCAGCGTACTGGCCGGGTTGATTTCCAGGTGGTTGCGCACCGTGTACAACTGCAACGCGAACGGAATTCGGCTCCTGGGCGTATGCGTAATCCGGCACTCCTTTCCGTGCGCGAGAAAAGGGCTCAGACTTCAGCCCGCAGACTCGTTTAATACCGCAACCACCTCCTGCGGTTTCCCGCACCCGATCAGGCGATCCAGGAAGTTGGGCGCCTTGAGGGCCACCATCACCTGCGCAAGCAGCCCCAGGTAAAGCTTGTTGGAGTCCGGCGGCATCGCAAACAGCACGATGACGTGCACCGGCTTCTCGTCGGCCGCACGGAAATCCATCCCCTTTTTCGACACCCCCACGCCGACGACAGGCCGGATCACGGATCTTATCCGGACGTGCGGGATAGCCACACCGCCGCCAATCCCCGTGCTCATCGACTCTTCCCGGTCTCGTATGGCCGTGCGCAAGCTGTCGACCTCGCTGATCGCGCCGGTCGACGCCACCGCGTCCACAAGCTGATCCAGCGCCAGGTCCCGTGTTATTTGGTCGTCAAATACGCGCACAGCGCGCGCGTCGATATCTATCCCAAACGCACTCATCGTTTTACCTCATATACATACGCCCGGGACCGTCTGTCCCGGCGATTGTTAAAACTCGAACTTCGACAGGTTGGCCCGCATCCGCCGAAGCGCCTCGTCCAGCCGGTGATCTTCCACCGTCAGCGACAACCGGATGTAGCCCTCGCCGTTCCCGCCATACTTCGCGCCGGGAGCGGCAACCACCGCGCACTTTTCCAGCAGCAGGTCGCAAAACTCACCTGACGTGTAGCGCCGGGGGACCGGAATCCATAGATAGAACGTACCGCATGGCGGGTCGGATTGCCAACCCAGATCCCGCAATACCGTCAGAACCCGCTCTCGCCGGTTCCGGTAAATGCCCACCATCTTGCCGATAAAATCGTCGCAGTTGTCCAACGCCTCGATGCCCGCGTACTGGATCGCGTTGAAAATGCCCGAGTCCGTGTTGGATTTCACCTTGGCAATCGCCCCGACAATGTCGGGATTGCCGCAGGCCATCCCGATCCGCCAGCCCGTCATATTGTAAGGTTTACTGAGCGAATTCAGTTCCACGCCCACGTTCTTCGCGCCGGGCATGCTCAGAAAACTCAACCGGTCCACCCCGAACACCACCTCGCTGTACGGGTTGTCGAAGCAAACGGCAATGTCGTAACTCTTGGCAAAATCCACCAGGTCCGCCAGGAACTCTTTGGTGGCGACCGCGCCCGTCGGGTTGTTGGGATAATTCAGGTAAAAGGCCGCTGCCTTTTTGGCTATATCGGTCGGAATGTCGGCCAATTTCGGCAGAAACCCGTTCTCCGCCCGCATCGCCACCGGCCATGGCTCCGCGCCTGCAAACCAGATGCTGGGCTTGTATCCGGGATAGCCGGGGTCCGTCACCAGAACCACGTCGCCCGGGTTCACTACCCCCAGCGCAAAATGGTGGCAGCCTTCCTTGGACCCTATCAGGGCCACGATTTCCTTGCCCGGATCAAGGTCCACACCGTACCGCCGGCCGTACCAACGCGCCACCGCCTCCCGGAACGCCAGCATGCCCCACTCCTCATCCGTCGGGTAGCGGTGGTTCTCTGGGTTGCGGGCAGCCGCGCTCAGGGCGTCAACCACGTTCGGCGGGGTTGGATCGACCGGATCCCCTATGGCCAGGCTGATCACGTCCACGCCGCGCCGCCGCGCCTCGGCTATCTTGTTGCGCAACGTCATGAACAAGTACGGCGGCACTTTTTTCAGTCTGTCGGCAGTGTGCATCGGCAAAAAAATCCCTTACTTCTTCGAAGACAATCTCCCGATCTTATACGCAGTGGGGTTTTGTTGCAAGAAAATCGATCAGCATCAGGCAGGGCCGTTTTTTGGGGGGCTGTCAAGGTTCCGGCGTACTGGGCTCAACCGGCGTGGCAAAGTCCGCCGGATGATCCGATAACAGCCCATCCCGCACCATTTTGCGGACCTTGTCCAAGTCCACGTCGCGCGGCTCGCCGCTCAAGGTCTGCAACATCGTGGCGGTCGCGCGGGCGGGGGTTGCCGGCGCAGAGCCCATCAGGCTGACACTCACTACGGCTACAGCCATCGCCGCCGCCACCACCGCAAAAACCCAATCAGGCAAACGACTTAACGGGTTCTCGCCGGCTTGGGCCGGACGTTGCCGCGCGTCACGGCACCGGTCGCAGCAGACACAGTCCATCTCGTTTTGCCCGCCTACCCCCGAGTCGCACCGGCCCGGAAACCGCGCGGGCGCTATCTGCCGTACCACCGGCAAGTGCAACCGCGCACCGTTAATAAGCGATAAAAAAGCCCCGGAAGGACAAAAGTTGCGGCACCAGAACCGGCCGAACACGAGCGAAATCCCCAGCGCTGCGAACGCCAGACCCGCAACCAACCGATCGGCCTGTGACCCGAAAAATGCGATCAGAGGGTCCGCTCGAAGTGCGTCCAAGTCGCGCCAAACGGCGAAAAGCATCACCAGCAAGAACAGGACCGACCATTTGATCAGCCGCGTGTACTTCCACGTCTCGCGCCGGGGTAGGCGGCCCACTTTCAGCCACAACCCAACGTCCCCGATCAAGTCCTGCAACGCGCCAAACGGGCAAACATACCCGCAGTAGACGTTTCCAAACACGAGCACCAACGCCGGAACGGCCGCCAACAGGAAGAACTCCCCATTCAGCCCAATCCGTCCCGGTTGCAGTGTCAGCAACGCGATCACTTGCTGGGTCGAGTATTGAAGGTTCAACATCCAGCCCAGCACCAACACGCTTGCCAGCAGGACGCCGCGCCGCAACCACGCCCGCGGCCAATAAGTCAAACCTATCCCGCACAGCATGAAGAGGGCGAGCAGAACAGAGTCACGCAGGCCGCGGGTATCCCTGTTCGGCCCTTGCGCCGGTCGCCCCTCCCCTTCCCCGCGTAGTCCAAGCACGTCCCCGGCAAACCCTTGCCCGGCCAGAGCCAGGGCATCTCGGAACGCTTCATCGGTCACGGTGGCGCCCACAATGCCGTCCAGCCCTTTGAACGGCTGCGGGTTGAACACGTTGCGTCCCTGCAGCCGGGCGTCGTTGTTGCGCACCATTGACAGGTACATCGGGGTTTCGCTTGACGAGACAACTTCGTAGCCCTGCAACTCACCCGTCTCATCTACAAGAACGGCCAGTTCAAACAGGCCCGCAAAACCGTACAACGACCTCGCCCAGGGTTTGCTGCTGAAAATGTAGCCGGTTTTCTTGTCGGGCGCCCCCGTGACAACAAAATAGGCAGCCTCCGCGCCGCTTGGCAGCATCGCCTGTTCGTTTTGGATCGGCCTGTCGCCCGCAAGTTTTTGGGCGGAGTCGCGCAACAGGTCCGTCTCGCGCGGCTGGACGGCTGCCGACATCATATGCGATGCGAACAGCGCCAGCGCGCCGAGTCCCGCCAACATGTATCCGGCAGGCCGGACGAGCCGGTCAAGCCGCGAACCGGCAGGCCGCATGGTGCGCCGTTCGCCCGCTACCGCGCCGGGCAGGTTCAATCCCACCAACGCGGCCAGTAAGGCTGAGGTCCAGCCCAGGCCAAGCAGTGGCAGCAGGCCGATGCCCGTCACCGCGGCGCCGGCCGCACCTCCCAGGTTGTCAAGCAACTCGAGGTTCGAACCCGCCGCGCCCGCCGGCCGCCCTGCGGATTTCAGCCGTTGCGCCGCAACCGGAAAGTACAGGCCCGTAAAAATCCCGCTCGCCAGGAAGCCGGCCGCCCACAGGGGCTTGGACGGCCAGTCTCCCAGTTGAGGCAAGCCAGCGATC